>JAZSGL010000054.1:0-2491 GCA_045532735.1 Paludibacteraceae bacterium
ACGTAGAGCTTCCACTCAAGTATCTTAACATCTCAGCATCTGAACGCAAAGAGCGTGTGAACGCCATCCTCAAGCGTGTAGCGATTGCCCACCGTGCGCAGCACTACCCACAACAACTCTCTGGTGGTCAGCAACAACGCGTAGCCATCGCACGCGCCTTGGTCGCTCGTCCTAAACTGATTCTTGCCGATGAGCCAACAGGTAACCTCGACACTAAAAACGGCAAAGAGGTGATGGATCTGCTCTGCGAACTCAATAAAGAGGGAACAACCGTAGTAATGGTTACTCACTCTAAGCGTGATGCTTCTGCTGCTCAACGTATCTTGCACCTACTTGACGGTGCATTGGTCAGCGATGTGAAGAATGAAATGTAATTTTCCGAATACAATATGAAACAATTATTCAAGGGCTCAAGCCTATTAAATATCCTGGGTATGACGGCGGCGTTTGCTGCGCTGTATATCATTCTCGTGCAGGTGCACTACGACCTGACATACAACCGCTCCATCCCCGACTCCGAACGCGTGTATTTGATGACATTGCCTTCATTTAATGGTGGAGGTTCGAAGCAACAATCCTTCCTCTGTCGTCCATTCGCTGAGCATTTCTTATCAGAGAATCCACACGTCGAAACCTATGGTGTAGCCAAACTGGACGATGTAAATAAAGTCAATGTTGTTGTTGGCGAAGGAAGCAATGCACAAACACATGGCGTAAACTTTGCCCAAATGACCTCAAAGGCATTAGAAGTGTTTGGATTAGAACCAATTATCGGTTCGTTTGAGGGGATAGGAGACAACGGCTATCTGGCTATTAGCGAAACAGCTGCAAAACGATTAGGTGTGACAGTAGAAAGTATCCTGCAATTGGAGAGTTGGGGAAGAACGAACTATTTCGTTGTATGCGCTATATATAAAGATCTTCCTGCTAATAGCGACTTGCAAAATATCGAAGTCATTCGTTGCAATCAGTTGGAGGAGCAAGACCTCAACAGTTACAGCAACTGGTCGTATAGCTATTTCGTTAAACTCCGCTCCACAGACGACAAAGCACTCTGCGAGGAGATGATTTCAGCGAAGTATGCAAAGATAATGGAGCAAGAACTGCAACGCTATCGTGGTATGCAGCATGACGACCCTTCGTTATACAAGCAATTGGACAAGTTGGAGGGCTGTCTCTCTGATATTCATTGTAACCTGATGCCTATTCGTGACTTGTATTACGACGACACGCTGGAGTGGAGCGTAGGACAAGAAACGGGCAACAAGACTACCACAATCACGCTAATCGTAGTAGCAATCTTGATAATCATTATCACACTCATCAACTATGTAAACTTCTTCTTTGCGCAAGTGCCTATGCGTATTCGCTCGGTGAACACACGCAAGATTTTGGGTAGTTCACGAGCAGCATTAGTAGGTCGTTTCTTGGCAGAGTCTGCACTATTGGTAACAGTCGCATTGCTCCTCGCAGCAGCTGTGGTCAAAGCTTTCCAATCATCAGAATATGCGCACTACGTGTCTTGCGGTTTAGGTTTCTCACAAAACATCGTTGTTGTGCTGCTCACTATGGGAATAGCCCTATTGGCAACTCTCATTGCAGGACTTTACCCTGCTATGTACGCCACCTCTTTCCCTCCCGCATTGGCTATCAAGGGGGCGTTCGGTATGACACAAAAGGGCAAAAACCTGCGCTACGCGCTGATTGGCTTGCAGTTTGTTATCTCCATTGCGTTCATTATCTGTGCCTTCTTCCTCAAATTCCAACACAGCTATATGATGAATTTTGACATGGGCTTTGACAAGGAGTGTCTTATCACGGCGAACATACCGCTTAATAGTCTTGACGAGCGCGATGCTTTCAATAGCGAATTGCTGAATAACCCAAATATCAAAGCCGTGGCGTGGTCACAAGATCGTATGGTAGCAGAAATGCGTATGACCTGGGGGCGTTGGCACAATGGCGAACAGATGTCCATTGAGGTAATGCCAGTATCGTGGAACTTTCTGCAAGTGATGGGCATTGAGGTGGTTGAAGGTCGTGACTTCTTGCCTTCTGATGAGCAAGGCGAAGGGGCAATTATTCTCAATGAGTATGCAAAGAAGAAATACAACCTCAACCTCGAAGAAATGATCGCATGGAATGGCACACCTTTCCCTGCAACAGGTTTTTGCCGTGACTTCCATTTCCAACCGTTGCAGTACGAAAGCGAAGCATTTGCCTTCTACATCTACGGCGCAGATATCCAAAGTAGATACTTTGCTACACCACACCTCACGCTACGCACCATTGAGAATGCAGATATAAAAGCGGAAGTCGGATCGTAGCCATGTCGTTCTGTGAGCCAAGGAGTTGTAAAAGTTTATTGTCTTCCTAAGACCGCTTGGCCTCCGACTTCATTTGCCTTCTACATCTACGGCGCAGATATCCAAAGTAGATACTTTGCTACACCACACCTCACGCTACGCACCATTGAGAATGCAGATATAAA
>JAZSGL010000087.1:0-12081 GCA_045532735.1 Paludibacteraceae bacterium
TTGATTCCAAACCATATTATTAACTATAAAGAGCTATTGACATGAAGAAACTGTTTTACTTGATTAGTATGGTTTGCCTATTGGCGAGCTGTAATAAGGATCCGGAACCGGAACCAATAGTAGTGACCAATGACGCCCTGACGGGAACTTGGGTATATGACAATGCCGCAACAGGCGTTACTGAAATCCTTAAGTTTACCCCCAATGGCGGTTTCTATTATACTACGGTCTTGGCCGATGCCGCTTTTGTAGGATATAAGCCTGAAGGTAGTTTTAGCGTTATAGATAAAGTGAATCTAACCGCTGTGGGACTTACTAAATCGTTGGACTGGATGGTGACCAAGCTAAAAACAAACTCATTTACTGTCAAAGATAATGTGACGGGTGAGACGAAGACTTATGCCAAGTTGGTAGATAGGCTTGATTTAGGTTTTGGGGAAATATATACTCCTAACGAGGGGTACTATGCGGAGAAAGTTGCTGGCAAGATTACAAAGTATGTTTCTCATAACGAGAAAGTAGCCAGAGTTGTAGATCATACAGGAGTGATAGCAGCTGTGGCCGAAGGTATTACATTGGTTGATGTGGTCGCTTCTGAGGGTACGGCTGTAATATTGGTGACGGCTGGAGGCCTTATCCCCGATTATGCCCGTGCTATAGGATATACCAAAGAAGAGGTCTTGGCAGAGTATGGCTCTGTAGAAGACAATTCTGGGTTTATGATTGTGTATAATGGAGAAGATAAAAATTTGGAATTCTCTATAAATCGTCGTACTGGATTGGTTGTAAAAGTTACTTTAGCTTTCAAACATTTGGCTTTCACAAAGACAAGCCTGACGAATTATTTGGGAGCTAAGTATTATAAGGATGCATCGGCGAAGACACCTCCGTATATTTATACAGATAAGCAGGACTTCAGCAGATCTAATGTGAAGATAGTGTGGGATAATGAAAGTAAAGTAGAGTTTACTTATATAAATCACGATTTGTTTGAGGACTTTAGCGTCGCTTTGGGTAAGAACAGACAAGAGGTTAAGGAGATGTTCTATATTGATTGTGAACGATATGAAGATTTGAACTCTTTCATTGAGTTCGAAATTGCTGATGATATGCTTGGCTATGCAGGATTGGAATATATAGATCAAGTTTCGCTGATGTTTGATGGTGAGACTGTCAATGTCGTTGATGTGTCTTTAACATCTCTCCTTGATCAAAAGAAAGTAAATGAATTCTTGTCAAAAAAATATAAACAGAGTTCAGAAAACACATATACTGATGAGTTAGGAAAAATTAGCATTGAATATATCAGTAGTGGTAATAAGGTACGATATCTAAGCCTTTAATATCGAAAATTGACTCCATAAGAAGCAAGACTGGCTATTAACAAGGGCCAGTCTTGTTTCTATAGTATGTTTGGAGTAGTATTTTTGATTAGCTCATGTCATAGGTTCTGTGTAGACCCATTATTCCTTGGTTTAAGCCTTTTCACCGAGTAAATCCTTTTCACTCGTTGAAATGCAAGGTGCGCGTGTATGGATTCTTGCAAAACTCGTATTCTTTCGCTCCACGTTAACCGTTAATCGTTCCCCATCTTTTTGAATCATATTTAAAATAAATTTCCTATCTTTGCCCTGCCGAAAGGGTAGGATGTGTTTCGGCAATTGAATGAGTTTAGAAAAACTTTAGAATATGAGAAGATTCTCCTTTGTGATTTTGTTTGTAATCTCTGTCCTTGCGGTAAGCGGACAGGTAGTGAGATGGGTGATGCCTCCCGTTTACGATAGTATCTACATTGCCGAAGGTGCTCCACTGATTATAGGAGACTCGTTGGGAACAACCTCAATAAACACGTTAGAGGGTGTGCATGTAGATGCCACGAGCGACCTTATGCACCCCTTCGTGGAACAGCTTTCTGTGGTGACGGATCATGACACTGAGAACGTTGTGGGCTTCTATGATGACGAAGGACGATTCGTCCCTCTCAGTGGATATACTGTAGTATATGACTATCCCTACTTTAGCGATGGCCGTTTGCTGGTGAAGCGAGGCGACTTCTACTGCTCTCTGAATGCGCAGGGCGAGGAGTCTGTCTACTCCCATCTCGCCCAGGTGTACCCGTTCAACTGTGGCGTAGCTGCTTGCCTGGCGTATGAGTCGGCCGAGAAGTTGAAGAATCCGCATTATCTGCATGTCACCGCCGACCATAAAATCGTGTCCTTCACATATAAAGGCAAGGAGGTCGACCGGCTCGATGTGCAGTTCCTTTCATCCTTGAATGATGAGGGCATAGGAGTGGCTGTGTATAAGAACAAGATATATTGGGTGAGCACAGAGAATACAGTGCTGACTCCTGCCTTTGCCACCTTGGCAGAAACCAATGTGAAGAAACAGCTGGCTGTCGTAGGAGAGAAGGAGCAACTCCTGAAAGAGAGCAGAGGCACCTATGTGCTGAGAGGCAAGAGCGGAAAGAACGATTTCGTGGAGTTCTATTTCGATGAGTTGATGCAGCTCAAAAGAGTCAACTATGCCGATGGCACAGAGAAGGTGTATACGAAGCAGGTGCAGGAGCCGTTGAGGTATCGCTCCCCACTGCAAGCACTGCAGAAGGGCTACAGATGGGGCATCGTGTCTAAGGGTAGGGTAGTGCTGCCTCCCCAGTTTGAGGATTACGGCTTTGCTGTTGGCAACTATGCGGCAGTCTGCTTGGATGGTAAGTGGGGATTGTTGGTATATGATGAGCACCTCCCGTATCGACTCTTGCTGAACGATGGCAATGATGTTGGTTTCAGACACAAGAACCGTGTGGTACCTGTGCGCCTCGAATTGCCGTCGGTCATCTCGGCCGACAAGTGTCGTTTCGACCTTGACCCACAGCGTGGCTGCAGCGTCGATAAACTCTCCTTGGAAACCAAGAACACCGAGTATGGCAACTATGTGCAGTACAAGTGCAAGCTCGCGATACCCGATAGTCTGCCCGACATGACGGTTGATGTGTCCTATCCGGTACAGATCACGTATGACCGCTTGATATATCCCATCGACTCCATAAAGATAAAGGCATGGCATGTGAAATACATCAATGTAGACCTGGACGAGTCTGAGACGTTTGTAGAGGATGGTAAGGTCTCTTTCACGGTCAATATGACCATGGTAAAGGAGGTGGGCGAGGCCGACTACCCATTTAATGTAGAGATACTCAGCGACTCACTGCCTTCCGAGGTGGTGAAACTCTCCGAGACAAGGTATGTATGCAACCTCGACTCTGTGCGTGAGGGCGTCAATTATGTACATATTTGTGTGCGCGAAGAGGGCTGCCCGCCCAGCATCTACCCCTTTGAGATTACCTACACCACTCCCCTGGATGCCAATGGTGAGGCCAAGAAGGATGCAGTTCCTGAAGTGACGATTAAGAATCTGTTTGAATTTTACCGTTAATATGTTTTTTGTTGACTTTTCGGTTTATTTGAGGTTATTTTTGGCACCTTTACCCTCTCGGTTCTTGCAAATAGACCACTATTTGCTGCATCCCGAGAGTGCAAATCTACTCAAAAATTCCTCTCAACTGAACTCGAAATAAAATCCAAACAGATTCTAAGAAGAAGGTCTATATGGAGCAGCCAAAGCATGAAGATACCAGCTCCTTGGCCCCAATAGCGACGGACACAACGACCGTGGTCATGTAATTTATTATCAGCGGCAAGCAACATGAAGGGCGTGGCACATCGAGGCCACGCCCTTCTTCGGAAAATTTCGTTCACCGTTAATTGGCTGCCATCCTTAAAAACTGAAATCTTGGAAAAATGTCAAGATAGAGGGTTTTATTCCTTGGAAAAATGTCTGTTTTGTCGGAAATAAACCTTGGAAAAATGTTCTGAAATGCATAAACAACCTTGGGAAAGTGTATGGTTAATCAATGTGATGGCCGACGAACATTATGGTATACCGCGAGCATATGTGTTATCTAATGGAAATCTTGCCGTTAAGGGCAATGTGATGTATCTGCCTATCTATATGCTTATGTTCATACAGAAGCATCCTGCTGTGGAGAAACAGATATATCATTTCGACTTGAGCAACCTTTAGAATCTGTTTTAAAATTATTTCGAGTTTAGCTGAGAGGTGTTTTTGTGTAGATTTGCGCTGTCAAGGCGCAGCAGGGATAGTGCCAACGAGCTTACAATGCTCAGCGAGTACAGCCTATCCTCATTAAAGATAAATAGTGGTCTATTTGCAAGAATTGAGAGTGCAAAGATGCAAAAAAGAACCTCAGATAAACCGAAAAGCAGATTCTAAAACATATTAGCGATAATTTAAAACAGATTCTAAGTATACGCTACCTAAATAATTATTTATTTACATACATATTTCCTCTATGAAAACTCGTGGTAGAAGTGGCAGAGTGGAGGAAAGCACACCCGGTGCCGCTCGGTTTGGCAAGTGGTCTTATCTGAATAGTTATGGAAAGCTAGTCGATAAACATACTGGATAAGGACTACCTGCAATGGGTGCAAGAACTATGCAAGCGCTATCGCCAATGCCAGATTCTACTGCTGCCGTAAGTTCTGTCAACTTCAAATGAAATTTTCCACCAATTTGAGGGAAAATTTCTTAAATAGGACTATTACTCCCCAACTTGGGGAGCTATTAGCGGCCGAAATAATCACTGTGCCTTGGGAATACTAAAAGCTTTTATAATCTCTATTCGCCTCTGTTTAACAATCTTCAGCAAGCTGCTGAAGAATCGGATAGGGATGAGCGTAGTGGAGTGTTAGCGGAATAAGTAGAGGGGGTAACAGAAAGTAAGAGTTTTTCCCTGACAGCCGGACAACCTATTCCGCAACACTCGTTTTCTTCTTATTTCGACATGAATTTTCATAAATTATCCATGAATTATTCGTTCCTGTGTTTGTAATGTAAAAAAGTACAAGTAAACTTGCTTTTTCGTTCGGCTTTCACTACATTTGCAGCATCTTCGCGCCGATACCTTAACTCATTTGTACGGATTAAGGTGGCAGGGCGGGGATGACATAATGGAAAAGCGTTTACTTGGACGCTTTGTCTTTGGCGCTTCAGAATCTCGCAAATTCACATTCGCTGTCGGAGATGAAGCAACAGTAGATGCCTATGGGTATGTTTATACCAGCATCATTGATGTGTTGTCGAGAAAAGGCAAACTCGATGGTGCATATATTCATATCGGCGTGGGCTTCTGCGTTGCTCGTTCTACAGCGAAGGGCAATGCGAGAGCCATGATGTGCAGGACGAGTGACAAGCACAGATTCCCGCGCTTTTCTTGTTTTACTAGGCTGATATATTGAAATAACTATACATAAAAACTATGGAACGTTTAACTAATTTAACTGGTATTGGTGGCTGGCTAAAAGCAGCCCTTTGGGTATGTTTGATGTTGCCCGTTCAAATTGCTTTTGGACAAAAAACATTTGATGGTGATATAAGAAAAGCACCTGCGACTAGAAGCGTGAGTACCTCCATACCATCGGGTTATCAGCAAGTGGGGAGTACTCAATTGTATTATGTGCTGTCATCTTCGGCTATTGATGTTTTAGGAATGTACAACTCGTCTTATTACTCATCTACATATTCCAATAGAGGCTACAAGGTGGCTATGCAAGTGAACAGCAATTCAGCTGTTAACGTTGACTGTTTGAATGGAACTACAAATAATGGTGTTATCTTTTCGGCAGGCGTACTTGAACAAGGTGAACTAGCTAGGATATGCTATACGCTAACCAATACAAATACTGAGGATGCGGTAGTTTCATTAGGCATACATGCTGATGTCATGATAGGTAGCAATGACAGTGCACCAATATCTCGAAGGACTGATTCATTTGGAAACACTTATGGCCTGACTTTGAGAGATGGCAATGGAGCGCAGTTGTGCGTGCTGTTCGGCTCAGGACTTTCGGGTGTGACAAGTATAGATGATTTCTGGTTTGGACAATATTCGGTGAATAGTAGTGCATCTGCCATGGTAGGTAATTATTCTTCCGGAAGTAATTATATGGTGGAAAATGGTTCTTACGATAGTGGCATGGGATGGTGCTGGAAAGAACGTACTATTGCCGCAGGTCAAACTATTGTCTTCTCTTGGCTGATTGGTGTTGGCGAAGTAAATTTGGAACCCAGTTCTTCATTTGAGGTCACTCCCGATGACCCTGATGGATGGAATGACTTGTCGCGCCCACATCGTTTGACGCTTGACGGATTGTATGAAAGTCCCGCAGGATTGAGTGGTGTCATTGACTATGCCGTTGAAGATAGTGAAGAATGGATAGCATTGACTGATACATTGGAATCTGGTGACACTTTTAAAGATACTCTAGTAGCAACATTCACTCCGAATAGAGAGAAGCATATTATACGTTTCCGTACTCGTGACCTTGTAGGTAACACAACATTGTTGCCTCCTATTGAATATCTTGATGTCAGCTATTATCCTGTTTCAAACATCTTGGATAAAACCTATTGCGGCGACTCTCTGTATCAAACAGAGCTGATATGTGACTTGGACACAACTCAATATGCTATAAAGAATTATTATAACAATCTGAATGCGGGTGTGGCCTCATTTAGAGTAGAGGGGGTATTCCCTTATACAATAGGACGCATGGCTTATAGCTTTACAATCCATCCCGCTACGTTGGAGGGTGATGTCTTGATTGCGGATAGCAGTTTTGTATATAATGGCTATCCCCAGATCCCAGAATGGTCATTTACGGAATCTACCAACGATACACTAAAGGCAGATATTGACTACGTACTTGTACTTGAAAACAATACTCTGCCAGGAGAGGCAACTTTGTCAATCATCGGAAAAGGCAATTACAGCGGTGTGCTGTCATCTGTTTATACTATAGACAAAGCTCCACTGTCAGAGAACTTATATTGGCTGGAGCTTCCCGAGGTTGATATTACCTACGATGAGTTACCGCATGGCGCTTCCATTCAGATTGCAGATGGTGTGGGTGAAGCTACGCTCTATTATGCGTTGGCCGATGCTATAGAATATTCAAAGGAGCAACCTTCAGCCATAGGTGATTACAGCATCTTTCTTGAGATTGCAGATGGCACGTTGTATTATGGAAAAGCAATGACACAAGTCGGCTCGTTCAGCATCTATCAGTTTGACGAAACTGAATGGGGCTTGTTGCAGGGAATACACGCTTCGCTGGTACAGAAAGGATGGACAGAACCTTGGGATTTGTCTCAAGGGATAAAGAGCGCATCTACATTGCAAGGGTTGACTATTGAAGAAGGGCATGTTCGTGGAATTGACCTAAGTGGAATGAACCTCTCCGGAGAGTTTCCTGTAGAAATCCTTTCACTGCCTCAACTGCAAGACATCAATTTGTCAAACAATTCGTTGAGCGGAGAAGTGGAGAACCTTACAACTTTTGCAATGCAGTATCTTGATTATATGCAAAGCGTTACAGATATAAATATTTCTGGGAATCAATTCTCTGGCAATATTGGAGCTTTTGCTCAGGTGTTCCCTAACCTTGAGTCATTGGATGCTTCAAATAATAAGATTGAAGATGTGTATCCGATAATATCTTCAAAAGTGTCAATGCTTGATTTGAGTTCTCAGAAGATAGAACGAGTAATGGATATTCATTTGAAAGATATGAATGTGGAAGCTTTGGCTCCTAAGATTCCAACCATTTTGTTATATAATCATAGCCAACAGGCATACACTCTACCCGTAAACCTCCATTGTTCTACAAAGGAAGAATGGGGATTTGACCTATCGTATCAGAATAATCAAGTGAATATTACATGTTCTTCTGAAGACAATGTTTATAGGGGAATGAGTGGTGATACACTTCTTATATCAGTATCAGATGCTTATGGCTCACTGGAAGAGACTACTCTGCGTATGAAGCTAAGCTTCGATGATGGTGATGCTAATTTTAATGGAATTGTAGATGTTTTAGATTTGCAAGCAACTATAAACTTTATTTTCAAGGATTATCAGTATTATCCATTCAATCATACCGCAGCCAATATGCAGTGCAAAGATGACATTATAGATGTGCTTGATGTCATTGCATTGGTAGATTTGCTGAAGAGTGATGCTGTGTCTGTAGAGAGCCTGTCACGAGCTAAAGGACGTGTAAACACGCATGCTGTAGTAGATGCCGAGGCTTATCTGTACTGGGAAAACAATAGTTTGATGTTGGAAACGAGCAAAGATATTGCAGCGCTTGACATCGCATTGCAAGGTAAAGCTGCATACCAATGGAACGAAGCATTGGGTATGACGACTGTATGCTCCGATAATGATACTCACCAGAGAATCATCAGCTACTCGATGTCGGGCAAGTACATACCGCAAGGCAAACACGTATTGCTTACTGCAACAGCACCTTGTGAGATAGCAACAGCACTCGTCGCTGATAGGGCTGCACAAAGGGTAGATATGGCGTTGAAGGCTCCCGAACACACGGAGATAGAGGCTATCGCCCCGACTCAGTTACAATGCCGTTACCAGAATGGTTGGCTGCAACTGTGTGTGGATGGCGCATGGGAAGATATGCAATGGGAGGTGTATGCAACCGATGGCAGGCTGCTCGCCAAAGGCGCATTGCCTAATGTGGAGAGCTGCATGGCCAATCTATGGCATACCGACACGAAATCGACAGTGATTGTACTCGTTAAGGATAACAATGGAATTGTATTTACACAGAAGATTAACACTATAAAATAAGTATCGCTATGAAAAAGATATATTCAGTTATTTGTGTACTGCTCGGCCTTTGCCTTTCCGTATCGGCTCAAACACAAACGGCCAATGTGCTTCGTATACCCGATGTGACGGCTACACCAGGGAAGACTTCGGTGATGTCTGTGCATCTGGACAATGTCAATGAAATCGTTGGCGTGCAATTTTCGATTGTGGTACCTGCGGGTATGACATTGGCAATAGGAGAAATCGCTTTGGATAACAGAGGAGAGGATCACGTTGCCAATGTGCGGAAAGTTGAGAACAACCGCTATGTATGTATGGTATATTCCCCCACCAACAAGCCTTTGCGTGGATATACAGGAAAGCTGTTTGATATCAGCTTTGCCATTGCCGATGTGTTTGTTGATGGCTCTTCTTATCCGATGACCCTATCCGATGTGGTGTTGGGTGATGCTACGGCGCATAATGTGGTCACCTCCTATGGCATAGGGAACTTGTTGGTCGCTAGCGGTCCCGACCTCATCGTCAAGGATATAATGGTTGCGGAGGATGCCTTAGAACCTGAGGGGGTAGCTAATATCTCGTGGTTGGTAGTCAATGACAGCAAACAGCCTACTACGGGTGGGTGGAAAGAGCAGGTGTCGCTTGTGAAAGATGATGGAACACAGATTACTGTTGGTACGGTATATAATAAAGCTATTATTGGCGGAGAAGGACAAATGAGCCGCTCGGCAAGCCTTAAATTACCTCAGGCAATGGGCTTGGAGGGTGAAGCCAAAATTCAGGTAAAGATTATTGCCAATGCCGATGCCGGTGAAAGTACAAGTGCAGCAGCCAATAATACGGCCGTGAGTGATGCTACGGTCAATGTAGGCAAACAATTGTTCGTGGAGCTTCCGCCAGTCGGAATCGATGAGAATACGACGGCATTGGTGAAGTGCAAGTTGTTACGTAGCGGTAGCTGGGCATTAGCCGAGACCTTCACATTGGCAAAGTCGGCGGATGATAGAGTAGAGTTTCCAGCAACAGTTACTATACCGAAAGGTCAGTCGGCCACCTACTTCTACATTGAGATGACAGACAATGAGGTGCTTGATGATGACTCTGTGGTAACTATCAGTGCTTCAGGCAATGGCTATGAGGAGGTGAAAGCACAGCTGATAGTAGTAGATAATGAATATCCCGACTTGACGATTGCTGCTCCCAAGTATGAGATTGCTGAGGGTGAGAGCTTCCAATTGCAAGTTTCTGTAGGTCGTGTATCCTCCAAGCCTGTGACATTGTATCTCACTTGTGACCGTGCAGAGCACTTTAAGTATCCTGCCCAAGTGACATTGCCTGCCGGTGCTGAGTCGGTGACAGTGGATGTCACGGCCATCGAGGATAACCTGCCCAACGTAACCCTTGATGCTGCCTTCGTCGTGAAGGCTTCGCGGTATAATAGCAGCGAATGCTATATCGAACTGCTCGACAACGACTTGCCCGAGATAGCCTTGACACTGACTCCGAATACAATCAGCGAGTCGGCAGGCCCTACAGCCGTGATGGCCACGCTTAAGCGCTTGACGCACAATGACAATAAGGTGACGATAAAACTGACCGATAACTCCAATGGTCGCCTTTATTACTCGACACAGACCATCGTATTGGAGTCGGGCGTATCAGAGGCGCAGTTTACGATTGGCGCTATCGACAATGCATTGGTCGATGGCGAGCAGGAGATTACCGTAACGGCTGCTATCTATATCTCATCGTGCGACTGTGCCGCTTCGGGCACTACAGCCGGTGTGGTGGCTCAGACGATAAAGGTGCTTGATGATGATGGCCCGGCATTGCAGCTCACTTCATCTAAGTCTATGCTGCTCGAAGGGGCTGAAGAGGGCACTGTGCTGACTGTAACACGCAATACTGACACCACAAAAGCGCTTACCGTGACACTCACAAGCGATGCCGATGATTTGCTGACGTATGAGAAGACCGTAACCATACCAGCTGGAAAAGCTTCGGCAAGTGTCACTGTGGCAGTGAAGGGCAATGACACCTCATCGGACAGCCGTACCGTAGTGTTCACCGCCAAGGCTGATGAGTATACTGACGGTACCTGCTGGGCTATGATTACTGACCAGACGCTGCCCGATGCCGTGGTGACTGCGGTAACCCCTGCAACCAATCAGATAGTTGTGGGCGATACGGTAGAGGTAAGTGTCACAGTAGGTAACGAGGGCGTGGCTCCGCTTGCAGCCCCTGCCAAGGTTTCTCTCTACCTGAGTAACAGCAGTGCTGCGTTGGCCACATTCTATACACAAGAGTATCTCGCTCCTGGCAGCACGGTTACACTGACCAAGAAGGTGGCGTTCCCAACGGTTGTAGGCAATTATAAGTTGCGTGCCGTGGTGAACGAAGCGCAGAACACAAAGGAGTTGCTGTATATCAACAATACCCTGGACAATGTGAGCATAACGATGTTGCCAGCCTTTACAGCAACAGTCACGACAGACAAGAAGATATACAAGCAAGGTGAAGCGGTAAGTATCAGTGGCGCTATCACAGGTAAGAATACTGCCAATGCAGAGGTAGAAGTGTACATTATGAATAGTGGCATACGCCAGACTATTTCAGTGACAACTGATGCTACAGGAAAGTTTTCTACTACGTGGCAACCCTATAACGGACAGATGGGACACTTTGCCGTTGGTGCCTGCTATCCTAACGAAAAGCTAAGAACAGAACTAGCAAGTTTTGACATCTACGGACTGAAACGTACATCGAACAGCTATATCATCTGTGAAACGCTGGTGGGCGAACCTTATAATGGAACCATTACACTCACTAACCCGGGCGAACTGCCGTTGACAGGCGTGAAGGTGGAGGTGCTGTCGGCCCCTGAGCACTGCAAGGTAACAACCCAACTGCAAACGGAGATTGCCGGCGGCAATCATGCCACGCTATCCTATACGCTGACCAACGACGAGGTTTCCAGTGGGGATGATTGGGAAGAAATCAAATTGCGCGTGACAACGAGCGAAGGTGTTTCGTTGGACGTAACGCTCTACCACTTCTGCCGCTCACCAAAGGGTAAGCTGCAGGCAAGTGTCTCGGCTATCAACACCACGATGATCAAGGGAGCTTCGCGCGACTATTCATTCACCATTGTCAACCAAGGTAAGGGCGCTACGGGCAAGATATCGTTGGCTCTGCCCGACGTAGCTTGGATGAAAGCCGTTACACCCATTGAAATGGCATCATTGAACTATGGCGAAACAGCAACTATCGTGCTCCGTCTGACTCCGACAGAAGATATGCAGCTGAATGTACCTATCACTGGACGTATCGGTATCAACTGTGAGAATGGCGACGGCATACCACTCAAC
>JAZSGL010000029.1:0-78597 GCA_045532735.1 Paludibacteraceae bacterium
GCTAGCTCCAAGATTAGATTTCCATTGAGGGTCGTTGTAGACTACGACGTTGATAGGCTGCAGGTGTACAAATGGTGACATAAAGCCGAGCAGTACTAATTGCCCGAGATCTTTTTCTAAAAGAGAATTTTCTCAAACAACTAAAAACTTGAACTTAGGGTTATTGCTCTAAGCTTCTACAGTCAATACGTTAACCCCATAATTTAGGTGGTTATAGCGCTGAGGTCCCACCCCTTCCCATTCCGAACAGGGTCGTTAAGCTCAGCAACGCCGATGGTACTGCGTTTGTGGGAGAGTAGGTAGCCGCCATTTTCAGAGAGTCTAGGTAACAACTTAGGCTCTCTTTGTATATATCTACATGTCGATTTATTTGCGTATGTCAGAACTTTGTTGTATCTTTGCATCCAAATTGCTATTATTGATACGTATATGTTAAAAATCCGTCATACATATCTGCTATATATTATCTCACTAATACTAAGTCTCTGCGGAGTGGCATGCGATACGAGCGAAGAGGTTTTACCCGAGTCAGCGATTACTATTTACTACCATGTGCCTTATTCGAATCTCACTTCTTTTGTCAACAATGATTTACGTGAAGCGGATGAGGCTTTGCTGACGCTTCCAGCTTTAGATAAGACGACGATACTATTTGCAAAGCATAAATTTACAGAGATGGGGATAGATCCTAATGTCTATGTACTATGCAAGAAGATTGTTGAGCAAGGCGAGGTGAAGAATATTCTACTACGTGAATACCATTTATCAGAGGTTAACTATACGACAGCTGAAGGCTTGGCCACTTTGTTGCGCGATGTGCAGTCGTTCAGCAAAAGTAAACGCTATGGGATGATTATCAGTTCGCATGGTGATGGCTGGTTGCCTCAACGAGACCCATCTTCTACTCCCGATAGACGTAAACTTTTTGGTGCGGGTAATCACAAGCAGTACGATACATCGTTCGCTACTTTAGCTGAGGCGGTAAGCGCGACAGAGAAGCCATGGGAGTTTCTTCTTATTGATGCTTGTAATTGTCAGAATATAGAGGTGGCATATGACTTGCGTAATGCTTTTCGCTATGTGATTGGTTCTACCACGGAGATTGTGGATAAAGGGCAGGATTATTTGACGGCTTTGCCAGCATTGGTGAATCAGCAGTGGGGTGCGCTATGCCAATCCTACAAAGCGTCGTGTGAAGATTACAAGGAATGGAAAAGCGCTACATTAAGTGTCATTGACTGTTCGCAGATGGATGAGATGGCGGCTATTGTGAAGCTCCTCCACCAGAGTGGGGCTGACTCGCTGATCGTACGTAGCGATCTCCAACCGCTAGACGGGTATGATATGTACCGATATGGCTACAATATCTTCTATGATTTTGCGGACTACTATCGTGGTCTTTCTACGGATACGCTACTTCTCTCGCAGTTTGAGCACCAGCTTGCTGCGCTTGTGCTGGCAGAAGCACATACTACTTCATACAATTCGGTGTATTTCCCGATTAATTATATGCGTCCATTGCGTGTATCGTCTGGACTATCATGTTCTGCTCCTTGTAAGGAGTATTTCCGGCTATGGCAGGAGACGAATTGGTATAAAGCTACTCACTAAACCTTAAAATAATAAAAAAAAGTCTCAGTTTTCAAAAAAAATACACTTTTTTGCTTGAAAATTTGTAATGTTCAAGAAAAAACATTATATTTGCACGTTTTTTGCGTTTTGCGACTGGTACTATAGGAAATACAGTAAAAACGCTATTGACTAAAGCATGAATTATCTGCCTCTATGCAATAGTGGTGAGATCTAAAAAGGGTATATTATTCTTACTCATCGGTATAATGATGATTATATCGGTGCGTCTCCATGCGAAAGAACATAGCATGGAGATGGATTTCACTGTGCTCTTCCATCAGGACTTATACAATATAGATACTACGTATCGCTCCAATGCCGAGCAGGTGAATGCTATTTTGGATATGATAGACAGCATCTATCGCGATAGTACGATCCAACTAAAGCAGATTGAAATTCGGGCATTTGCCTCTCCTGATGGTTTGCTCCACAAGAATATGATCTTGTCAAACAATCGCGCGAAGTCTTTGCGAAACTATATTCTTGCGAATGCTCCCTCCGGTTGTCTTTCTGATACCCTATTTGCACTGTCTAACGACACCTATTCTTGGGAACATGCGTTAGAGTATATCGGTTGTGAAGAGTATAAATGGCTGCTCAAAGGTACGACCAATCCATTTGATATCAAGGCACGTCTGCTTTATTACAACAAAGGTGCTATTTGGAAGAAGCTTGAGAAAGACGGTTTCCCTTATCTTCGAATGGGATGTATGGTGAATATCCGTTATGATTTGGTGCTTCCTTCACTTTTGCCTGAGCGCGTTCAAATGGTGGAGGTGCTTCCCCCTGATACGGATGATATATTGCGCTTATCGAAGCCCGTAATTCCTAAAATTCTAGAAGACACTGCTGCTTTTCGCTTTGCTATCAAGACGAATTTGCTGGAGGACGCTATTGCGTTGCCCAACTTAGGTGTGGAGTTTGCTCTTGGCAAACGCTTCTCACTCAGTGCGTCGTGGATGCATGGTTGGTGGCCTAATGCAGATATCCCATTGTGGATGCGTGCTTATGGAGGCGAGTTGAATTTCCGTTATTGGTTTGGTTCGAATGTTGATTTCAAGGGACATCATATAGGTATCTACGGTCAGGCTTTCTTGTATGATTTCTGCCGTGGAAAGAATGGTGTGATGAGTGGTCCTCCGGGAGGCACGATGTTGGATGACACCAACTACGCTGCAGGTATTGAGTATGGTTATTCTATTCTCTTGCATCCGCATCTGACGCTGGACTTCGTGTTGGGTGTCGGTTATATGGGTGGTTTGTACCACAACTATGTGAAGATGGATGACTGCAAGGTTTGGCAACTAACTGGTCAACGCCATTGGGTGGGTCCTACTAAGGCGGAGATAACGCTTCGATATGAGATTGGGAAAGGAGGTGTGCGATGAGTACTCTGCGCAGGATCGCTCGTGTGCTGGCTATCGTCATACTCATCAGCATTTTTGGTGGATGTAGGCAAGATGAGTTGTGTTACCTCCACCCACACAAGATGCCAGTGCGTGTGAATGTAGATTGGAAGCGATTCTTTCCTTTTGAGCGTCCTACAGGTATGACAGTCATGCTATTCTCTGACGACGAGAACGGCACTGTATATACCGAGCTCACCAACACCACTACGCACGCCTATATCCATATACCAGCGGGCACATACCATACATTGGTTTTCAACCAGAGTATCACCGAGTTTGGTTCTTTCTCTTTCCGCGATATGGGCACGCACTCAACGGCGGTTGTTGCTTCTCAGGTGGGTAGTCGTTGGTACACGCGTGGTGAATATGGTACGGTGGCGGTGGATGCAGAGTGGATGGCTGTGGGTAATGAATACGATTGTGTCTTGGAGCAGCAGGAGATCATCGAACACGGTACAATCACGGTGAATAAGAACAATACGAAATCCGTATCAGAAGGCGAATTGGTAGATGAAGATTATATCCTCGCACATGTCACACCTCGCAATATAATACAAAGTGTGCGTGTATATGTGCACGTAGAGGGTATCTACAACCTGCGTTCTGCACGAGCTGCCCTATCGGGCATGTCGGAGGGGTATTTGCTCACACAGGGTAAGCCCCTTAATAGCGAGGTTACCTATCTTATCGAGGAGTTTGCTGAGACGCGCGATCCGGATGACCCTACTAAGGGATGTATAGTGGGTAGTTTCACATGCTTTGGACTGCCAAATGACCATCAAGCGACCGCTGAAGAGAACAACCTCTTCTTGCAATGCCTGCTGGTGGATAACAAGACTGTGAAGACTTTTGATATCCCTGTGGGGGATAAAATCGAGAAGGTCATTACCGAGATGACTTGCCAGGATGGCGGAGAGATCTTGACGGAAGAGCACATAGAACTACATCTCCACGTGAAAATTGACCTTCCTGATGTAGAGCCAGTAGACGGTGGCTCATCAGGCTTCGATGCAGAAGTGGAGGACTGGGACGAAGAAGATGTGGATGTACAAATGTAAAATACAATTAACCCGAATATACACAGCAAAAAACAAACAAAATAATAGTTTAACTTTAAAAATTAACAGTATGAAAAAAATTCTTTTTTTCGCAGCTGCTGCCATCATGATGGTGGGCTGCTCCAACGACCAAGTGGTAAGTGAGATGCCTCAGGACAACGCTATCAACTTTGGTATGTATTTCGGCCGTGATGCTCAATCTCGTGCTGCTATTATGGATTTGGATGATCTGAAAACTCAAAGTTTCGGTGTATTCGCTTATTACACAGATAATAGCGATTATGTTGAGGGTACTTCTACTCCAAACTTCATGTTTAACCAAAATGTAAAATGGAATGGTACTGATGCGTGGGTTTACTCTCCTCTTAAGTATTGGCCAAACGAAGCTACAGACAAACTTTCTTTCTTCGCTTATGCACCACACATGGAGCAATCTAATGGAAACATCACTCTTGGTTCTTTTACCAACGCTAGTGCTTCTGCTCCATCAATTACTTACACACTTGATGCTGATCAAAGCACACACGTTGACCTCTTGTGGGCTGCCCCTGTTGAGAACAAAACAAAACAAACAACCACAGAGAAAGTGCATTTTGTCTTCAAGCACGCTATGTCGCGTATTGGCTTCAAGTCTGTAGCTGTTATTGACGAGTCAAGCAATGACGCTAATGGTGACATTGATGATGGTGCACACCCTAACCCATTGGATGGCAATACCAAGATCACTCTTGAGAGTATTAAACTCACAGGTAACTTCTATCAAGGTGGAAAATTGAATTTGGCAACTGGCGCTTGGAGTGATTATGTAACTGCAGCATCGAAAGAGTATAATTGGTATCTTGCGGACTTTAAGAACAACGACGTAACAACTACGAAGACTGTAGTTCTTAATGATGATAAATATCTAACAGTTCTTCCTCATACAAGTTCTCAACAGATTCAAATTGAGGTTGTTTACACAGTTAAGACAACTGACGCATCTTTGGCTGCTGGCTATTCTGAGGTAACCAACACAATCGTTTCTGATCCATTCAACTTCACCTTCAAACAAGGTTATGCTTACAACTTTGTACTTCACGTAGGCTTGACTTCTGTTAAGTTCAGTGCTGAAGTTGCTGCTTGGGATCCTGCTACTGAACAAGATATCGTAGTTAATGTTCCATTGAACGATTAATCCCTTTCCTATAAGCCAGCTGGGGTTCGACTCCCCAGTTGGTTCCTACATTTTAAGACCAACTGCTAACGATGCAAACTTTTAAGAATCGCATACATAGATGGATCTCCCCTTTGTCGGTGGCCGGGCTGCTGACATTGGGTGCACTTTGCATCACTTCTTGTCGAGACGAGTACTATGAAGAGGATGAGCTTCTCAACTCCAATGCCGTGAGCTTTAGTATGACACTGCCCGAGGACTGGAATCTCCTTTCGCGTGCGGGTGTTGCGCAACCAACGGCTAATCGCTTTGTCGGTGTTCCTGTGAATGTCGGGATACTCCCTAGCGGAGATACTTTGCAGATTTCCGTCGTGGTGGAGGACCGTTTCGACGTGAAGGAATCGCTGTCGAAGAATGACTCTATCCAATCTAGAGCCACTACTGCTGACTTGGCTACCTTCGGCGTGTACTCATATATTAAAGACAATGCCGAAATGCCAACTATCAAGCAGTTTATGATAGACCAGTTGGTGGAGAAAGACGGTACAGAGTGGACATATTCCCCTATTAAATACTGGCCAAACAACGGCTACAAACTTAACTTCTTTGGCTATAGCCCACATATTAGCATGGCGGGTGAAGTAGATTTGAAGATCAATCGAGGTGCTGATGGCAGTGCTCCAACGATAGATTATATTGTGCCTACAGAAACGGCTAAGCAGCTTGACCTCCTTGCTGCTTCGCACGATTATATTAGCAAGGAAGAGCGAATAGGGAATGCTGTACCGATGGATTTCCGTCATCTCCTTTCCGAGGTGAAGTTCCGTAGGGGCGACCTCAATGGGGCGAATATCACTGCGCTGACAATCAGCGAAGTCAAGTCCACCGGCACGGATATGCTCATGGTCGGCGACCAATCCAAACAATGGACTTTGGGCTCTGAAACTGCTACTTATTCTCCTGGCATTGCGATTGGTGCCAATAATTTGATTGGTTCTCCAATGTATCTGATGCCGCAGGGTTTCGCAGATGATAAGAGCAAAATCAATATTACTCTGCAGTTCCCTGAGGAGATAGCTATCAAACCTGGTGAGACATATCCCATTAGTGAACCGCTGAGTAAGTTCTTAACTACTACTGACGCGGCAGTGTGGGAGCAAGGGAAGTCTTATACCTACAAGATTAGCACCCCACAGGAGGTGGAAGTGGAGATCAATGAGGACTTCACAGCAGGAAGCAATATCAAGGAGAATGTCTTCTTTACCAACACTGGTTTAGCGCCTATCAACGTTCGTGCTACGCTAGTCGGCTATTGGGTAGTAAAACGCACTATAGGTGGAAAGGAAGAGGATGTAATTGTGCATATGTGGGATCCGGAGACCGATGGTATTTTCGAAGGATTGCCTGGTACCAACTGGCAAAAAGGTAAGGATGGCTACTACTATTACCTGCAGGTTCTTCCTACAAAGGGCTCTACAACGGAGCTGTTGTTCTCCAAATACACCTTAACGGCCACTCCACCTGTTGTTGGAGCAGAACTGATACTGAATATCTGCGTACAAGCATCTATCACGGATGAGGATGAACCATGGGAAAGTAGCAAGTACCTGTAACCGTTACCATCGAATACCTCAAGTCAAACTAGATTCAAACTATATTTAAGAATAATATATCGATAATAATATGAAACGTATCGTAACAATCATATCAACCATTCTTCTGACCTTCTGCTTAGCAGCAGAGGTATATGCGCAGACGCAATATTGGTCTGGAAATAGAACTGGAGGTGGAGGCGTATGGCTTTCTGGCGAGGTCATACTCACGGGCAATGTGACTCAAACTGGAACGATAAATGTTGCAGGATCATCTACTTTGACCATTGATTTGAATGGATATAGTATTACGTATGTACCAACAGAAAGCGATAAGGTAGTATTATATTGCCCTGTTGGAAGTACATTGACGATTAAAGATTCCAAGGGAGGTGGTTATATAGCAGGCAGTGGTGTGGGCAATAATGGCGGCTGTGCATATATAGACGAAGGAGGAACCTTTAACCTTTCAAGTGGCACTCTTAAAAATGGAACCGCTGTACGTGGGGGTGGCGTATTTGTTAGAGGAGTATTTAATATGTTGGGAGGTTCCATTGAAGATTGTGTCGCTAACAGAGATGATTCAGACAATGGAACCACGGAACGAATTTATACAAACGGTACAGGTGGAGGTGTCTTTGTGGAGCGCGGTGGGTATTTTGCGATGACGGGAGGTACTATCAGAAACTGCTCAACATCTGTGAAGGGGCAAATATATGTCAATGAGACAACTTACTTCCCTGCTATGGGTGGAGGTGTATTTGTTAGCGCATATGCTGAAAGTGGAGCGGCCAATATATCTGACCCAGACAACCATAGTTATCGAGGAAGGTTTTGGTTCAACAAAGGGCTTATAGAAAATTGTCACTCTGGTGCTGGTGGAGGCGTTTGTGTGCATACAACCCTTAGTCGAAATATAACCGGCGCTAATGGTAGGTTTACTATGGATGCCGAAGCTGAGATACGAAACTGCACATCTGGCTATCCTCCTGGAAATCCTAGATATGGTGGAGGTGGTGTCTATATAGCAGGAAATGGTGATTTGAAAGGTGTTTTCAATTTGAGAGGAGGAAGAGTAACGGGCTGTACTGCTGTTAGTAATGGAGGGGGAGTAAAGTGCAATGGCGTAATGGTTATGGGAGATTATGAGCAGGATGGTTATCCTGTAGTAGATGATTGTACGTGTACAGGTGGTGACCCACTCACGGATGAGTATTGGAGTCAAGCGTACGGTGGGGGGATACACTTATATGATGCTACATTTACGATGACTGAAGGAAGAATAGAAAATAATAAGACATTCTCAGGAGGAGGAGTGATGGTTTGGGGAACTAGTGTAGGAAAATGTTTTTTTACTATGAACGGAGCCAATACCTTCATATCTAATAATGTGGCAACAGGAGTTAATGGTTCTGGAAATGGTGGTGGTGTTTACGTACAACAGGCTACTTTCAATTTCGAGCATGGAACGATTACTAATAATCAAGCAAATCGATATGGTGGGGGAATCAATATCAACGAGACAGCCACATTAAATCTCAATGGAATTTGCAATATCACAAATAATGAAGCTGGCGCAGGAGGAGGTATTTCTCAAGAAGCGGGAGGATGTGTGATAGATATAAAAAGTGATGGTGTGTTGATAGAGGGAAATAAAGCTCTTTTGAATGAAAGTACTCTTGAAAGCTCAGCTACTGCTCGTGGAGAAGGTGGTGGCATTTTGATAGAGAAAGGTGCTTTTCAAATGAGCACGGGAATAATTCGGAACAATTATGCTAGCCTTAAAGGTGGTGGTGTTTCTTGCTATATAAGCCGTATTCCTGGCGATGTAACAGTAAATATTAATGGTGGTGAGATTTTGAACAATACTGCAGGTGAGTCTGGTGGTGGTATAGATTTATATGCAAATAAAAGCAATGATAGTGGTAAAAACAAGCTAGAAGTAAATTTCAACGCCGGTACTCTGCAAGGAAATGAGGCTCCACTTGGTGGAGGTATATATGTGTATGTTAACGAGGCTAATAGCGAAGCCACAATGAATATAGGTGGTGCTCGTACACCTTCCATTCATCTCAATAATGCGTCAAATAATGGTGGAGCAATAGGCTTAAGTAATGGAACAGTGGTTATCAATAGTGGTAAGTTTACTAACAACACCGCTGTAAACAATGGTGGTGCACTCTACCTAGGAGGAGGTTCGATTATTACAAATGGTGGAATATTCCAATTAAATTCCGCGAAGAACGGCGGTGCGATTTGCTTGGAAAATGGTACCCTTAAAATGTTTGCGGGCGATGTACAACGCAACAAGGTTTCTCACTATGGTGGAGGAATTTATGTTAACAATACCTCTTCTAATAGTCAAGAAGTTACTTTGTCAAGTCCAGATGTTGTTTTTGCAGAGAACACTGCCGATATCGCGGGTGGAGGTATGGCCGTGAATGGAAATATCTATTTACACTTTAAGGGATCGCTCGAAAGAAATACAGCAAATAATGGCGGTGGATTGTATGTTGCTGGCGGTGCTGCAATGGAGTATGAAGGCGGAATGATTCGCCACAATAAAGCCAATGGCACATCCAATACCACAACCACTGGCTATCAAAAAACTGCAGCGCAAATACATGGCTTCGGCGGGGGCGTATTTGTGGACGATAATTCATCTTTGACATTTGATGTGTCTGACAAGGGACTCGGTTTCTACGGTAACTATGCTAACACGGGTGGAGATGATATCTTTGTCAATGGCAATGCCACTAGCATATCGCTTCCTAATGTAAGTACTATGAACTTAGTGGGTTTTGATGTGCCAACCACCAAGGAAGGACTATATTGGGTGGAAGATTATATGGTAAATGATGAAAATTATGATTTGGGTCTAAATAAGATTGAGGAGGCTGGTTACAAGCCCATTCGTTACCGAGACGCGCTGGCTTCTGCATTGAAAGTAGGTAGGTTAGATGTGTCCGATTATGGAACGGCACATGTGGGAAAATACCTGTCGCTCGCATTGGGATATGAGTTGCTCTATGTCAGAATCGTCAAGCAGGGCTTGGCCCCAGGTGACGCTGCGATAGTTAATGTTTCATATTCCAAGAATGGTGAAATCAGTGGTTCTGAATGGGTGCCATATCAAAAGGCGCTTCTTGTTGGACCAGAATCAGGTAATGCTTATGTTATCGTAGCTCTTCCTCCTAATGCGTGGAAATTCGTAGAGGAGACGGCATGGAGTGAAAACTATACCGCGACGAACCCTATCCAAACGATAAAGTTTGATAACCAAGAGCAAGCCTCAGCAGCAGATGTGACCTTTATAAACACGAAGAAGGATAAAAGCTCCATTACGGTTCACGATGAAGCGAATATTGAGAACCGTATGAGTCCAACCCCATAATTTAGGTGGTTATAGCGCTGAGGTCCCACCCCTTCCCATTCCGAACAGGGTCGTTAAGCTCAGCAACGCCGATGGTACACAGACATCGATAAGGTGATTAAGTGGAATTTTTTACTCTCAATTTCGTTAGTTTACTAACGGGGTTGAGAGTAAATTATTAATGAACTGTACTAGCATATCTTGTTAAACCCATTATGCCCCCGTTATGAACCCGTCATGAACCCGTAATTGTAGGGTATAGGGTGGTAAAAAAGTAAATAAATTTGTGTATATCAATAAAAAAGACTAATTTTGCAGGTGAAATGAAGCAATGTCAGCAATTCATATTAATTTTAAGTTTCTTCTTGCTAGGTTCATTAGCGTATGCAGAGGAGAGGAACCTTTCGTATCAAGACGAGCATGATCCTTATGTTTTGCGTCAAGAGGCGTTGCGGGATTTTGATCAAGGAAAGGCAGCAGATGCACAGAAGAAACTGATTAAAGCATATGACTTGTTTTTTGGTATAGAGAATTGGGATATGGCATCTATGTGCCTGTATGAGAGGGCAATAGACTATATGAATATAGGTGATATCACGAATATGGCGGTGCAATGTAAGGAACTGAGGTCGTTGTATGAGCAACATCCTTCTACTATGGTGGCATATAACTATCACTCGGTAGCCTCGGGGTATTGTTCGTATGTGGATAGTATAGAATTGGCGATAGCTCATGGTTGGAGTGCGATAGATGCTTTGGAAGAGATAGATAATCCTGCGGAATATAATATTGTGCCCGTGTGGAGTTATTACAACATGGCATTCTTCTATGATATGTATTTTCAGCCACCGATGGTGGATAGTGTTCGGCATTATTTGTTTCGTGCGCGCGCATCTATAAAAGGTACTCGCACGCGTAAGGACTCATTGGAGGCACTGATTAGTATCGTGGATTTGGAGGCATGGCAAGAGTATTATGAGAAGGATTATGCGGAGGCTGAGTCGATGATGGCGTATGTGTTGGAGTTGATAGATACAGTGGCTCAGACCTCGCCCAACACGGTGGTGACTGAACGTGGTGAGGCGTATAAGTTTATGGCCATGATTCATGAGGAACAAGGGCAGTGGAGAAAAGCATTTGCCTATCAGCAGAAGTTGTTGGATAATAATGAGTTGCGTTATGATTCCGAAAAGCGCAGGGTGTTGCAAGAGGTGCAAACACAATACGAGGTGGAAAAGCAACAGTTGGAGATGGATAAGTTAGCGGCAGAGAATAGTAGGGGCAGATGGTTGCTGGTGGCGTTGTGGCTACTATTGCTATTGTTGGTGATAGGTTATTGGCTATTAGTGCTGGGTCGAAGGAATGCCGAGGCGAAGTTGTATGAAGCCGCTTTGGAGGCAGATAATATGCGCCAAACAATTCAGAGTTTGGAGAGCCAGACGGATGTGGATCCGTTGGTGATATTGGTAGATGAATTGGTGGCGCAATTAGAAAATGGTGCACGACGTGAATACGTGGAGCGTACGGTGGTACAGCTGCGTGAGTTGGATTTAGCTCATATACAGGTGATGTTGAGTCACGGTAAGAAGATAACGACGATGGATAAACGCTATATCTTGTGTTTTGCTGCAGGCATGACTGTGGATGAGATTGCGGACTTCATGTCTTTGGAGCCTGCGAGTGTGTATACGGTTCGTTATCGTTTGCGTAAGAAATTCAGTTCGGACTATCCATTTTCGTATTAAAATAGGGAAAAAATCTTTTATTTTTTTTAGCATATAGGCATTTGTCTATATTTGTCTATATGAAAATAGGCAAAAAAGCAGTACTTTTGCGGCACTATTCTACATTAGGGATAGATTAATGCTATGCAAAGTAAAGTACTGATTATTCAAAATGCGCTGACTCACTTGGAGAATCAGATTCACACTTCCTCCCTTTCTGCAGATGTGAAGAGTAGTACTTTGGCATCGGTTCGTGGGGTAGATATTGAGTTGATTGTGAATCTTTGTGAGCGTGCTTCTACTCCCTTGACGAAGGGCAATTTGCTGTATGTTGTTTGTTTTTTGGCAGCTGTTGACACACAGGTCATAGCCAGTATCTTTCATGTAGAACCCGCGACGGTGTATACGGTGCGATATCGTCTTCGTGCGCGGTTTAACACGACTAGTATGTCTCCGTTCTAATACAGGGCGGAGGATTTTTCTTTATGTAACATCAAAATTCTAAACTTATGGGATTGTTTGATAAATTTCGTTCTGATGGTCAGACTTTTGACGGTCAAGGTGATGCTCGTAAAGGGTTTATAGACAATGTGTTTGTGAATTTGGAGAAGGGTTGCCTAGTGCATCGTTATCCTTATGACAATTTATCTACACACGCCAAAGTGACGGTGCAAGAGGGGCAGCAGATGGTGTTTATGTCGGAAGGTATGTATTCGGAGTTGTTTGAAGCCGGCGGTCATGTGTTGTCCACAAATAATATACCGTTTCTGGAGAAAATTATGAATATTCCGTATGGCGGTGATACGGTCTTTAAGACTTCTTTGTATGTGGTGAATACTACCCGTCAGCGTTTTGCTGGTGATGAAGGGGGGTGGGGAACCGGTCTGACAATACGCGATTATACATTAGCGGGTACGCCTCAAGGTGTGACGATTGGTGTAGGCGCGTTTGGTACATATGAGTTTCGAATTACCAATGCGATAGCGTTTATTCGTGAGTATTTGGGAACAAACCATGAGTTGTATCTAAATGAGTTTGTGGATGAGTTTACGAGCGCAGTTAGTCAGCGAGTGACAGTGGCCTTGAGCAAGTATTTCAGCCAACAACGTGTGAGTATTACGGAGGTGAATAACTACCTATTTGATCTGTCGGATTTTGCGAAGCGTAGTTTGAATGAATATTTTGAGGACTATGGTGTAGAGCTGACGAAATTTGATGTAGAGGGGATCAATCCTCACGAGGATGACCCTAATTACCAGATGGTTATCAATGCTCAAGCGCAAGCTGCAAGTCGTTCGATACAAGGTTTTACTTATCAACAAGAGCGTCAGTTGGATGTGATGGAGACAGCAGCGGGCAATACCGGACCGATGGGTGGTATGATGGGAGCAGGTATGGGACTCGGTATGGGCTTTGGTATGGGTGGTGCTATGGGCGGCATGATGGGAGGTATCGCACAGAATGCAATGAGTGCAACTCCTACACCTCCACCTCCAATGCCTCAAGCGGTACAGATCTATTTGTACTTAAACAATGCGCAGGCAGGTCCTTATGATTTGCCAATCTTGCAGCAATTAGTTACGCAAGGTGTATTGCGAGGTGATTCGCTAGCATGGAAAGCAGGCATGCCACAATGGGCAGCTGCTAATACGATCCCAGAGTTGGCTGCATTGTTTACTCCAACGCCACCACCAATGGGCGTACCAACTCCTCCAGTTCCACCTACAATTTGATAGCTTATGAAAACAAATCCATTCTACACATGGTTGCCTGGTTTGCTCACCATAGTGGTAACGCTTTTGGGTTTTCTCGTGTTCGCACCAGAGGAACCTGGTAAATTATTCTATGTAAATATGGCGTATCTTGTGGTGCTTGAAGGACTGTTCTTTGGTTGGTTTCATATGGGCAAATTGAAGAGCGATGCTGCTCAAACACCTTATTTCAAGGTCTTTGTAGGCATGCACACGATCGGATATTTGGTTGTTTCGTTGTTGTGGATGCTGATTTATACAGTGTTCTTGTCGGAGAAAGTGGACTTGAAGGTCTACCTGCTAGTTATCGGCGTATTGTCGTTGATTTGGATTGTAATAGCTAGTATTATGGGCAGTCAAGATACGCAGTATCACGCACAGCAAACCCAGTTGGAAGATACAACGATGGATATTCGAGCCTTCCGCGATGAGTTAAAAGCCTTGGCAAAGGAGCATGCTAAGCCTGAGACAGAGCGTGCTTGGAAGCAATTGATCATGGAAGCAGAGTCTGTGGCACCTAAGCAATTTGCAGCGCGCTATGCGAGTTTGCGTCAGAAAGCAGATAATTTGATAAATTCATAAAAATAACTTTAAAACACTACGATTATGGGATTCTTAAAAGACAAATTCAAAAAAAGACGTGAGACGCATGAGAATGGTTATGTATCTTTCACGCAAGACGATTTGAAAGAGAAAATGAAAGCTAATCCTGCGAACGAGAAGGCGTATGAATTCTTGGATGCAGCGATGTGTACAAGTAGTAATATAACAGCTATAGATGAGAATAATCAGACCGTCAATATAGATGATATATATCCATGCTCAGAGGCAGAGTGCGATGAGATGGATCGCTTGTTGGATCGTGCACAAGGTGAAGTAAAGGACAAGAATGACCAATACTTCAAAGAGCGTTACGATGAGTTGCGCGATATTGTGAAGTGGTCAAGAAAGAAACACTGGACCTTCAAGTGGTCGTTGATAGCAGGATGTATCTTGTCTATCTTCATTATGTTCTATATTTCTGCGGAAGTGGCAGGCGATAGAAGAAAGATTGAGAACAAAGTCAATACTATTAAGAACTGGGAGAAACAAGATACTACCATTGCGATGGCAGATTTGAAACTTGATTCTGTTCCTTATGACCTCAAGCGTGCGAATGTACATAAGGCTTATACTTTGGCTGGACTGAAATCAGGATATGAGAATTCATTAGAAGAGGTGGCTAGTTATAAAGCAAAACTGGATACTGTTCAAAATCGTGAGCAGAAGAAATATCTCAAAGAACGCCTGAAATATCATGAAGAGAGAGCAGAAAGTTTTCTCAAGCAATATGAGGATGTCAATGACATGAAGTTCAAGAAGTATCGTAAGTATGCAGTGAAAAGTTTGAAAGATGAGTTGCGTGCTGCTCGTTGGTTGGACCGTATCGTTTGGTTAATCTGTATCTATGTATTACTTTTGACTCCATTCTATATCTATAGCAGTCACCAATATGGCTATTATATCACTCGTTACCGTGCTGAGAGTGCAAGATTGGATAAGCTGCAAAAGATTGGTTTCGCGTTTGCATCCTTCTTGTTGGGTGCCGGTTTGGCTATGGAATTGTTGCCAGATACAAAGGTGAAGACCTATTACTCTGATGGTTCTACCTCTACTCACACAGAGGGTAATGCAATGAACTATATCATTATCGCTATCAAGTTGGCATTAGTGGCTGCTGCAGCATGTGTATTTAGTTTTGTAAGTATCTTCATTATGAGTTATGTAACTATCACTGCTTTCAAACGCAACCATGACTGGTCGAAAGTGGCAGCAGCTACTGCTGCATTGACCAGCAAGGCAACGGAGGTAGCAGGTAAAGCTGGTGAAGTGGCAAAGAAAGCTGCTACCAAAGCAGTAGAAGCAGCAAACGAGAAGATTCAACAACAAAAAGCATTGAAAGATGGCAACACTCAAGATACTGAGATGTAAGAACTGTACGGCACCATTGCCTGCAGGGACTACAACTTGTCCTAAATGTCATGCGGTTAACCTCGTGCAAAGCGAGGTTAACCCATTGAAATTACCAAGTAATCTTACCAACGATTATATCGAGTTCTTCAAGCAGCAAACGGAAGCTAATCCTAAGGATACCAATGCGTTATTCGGTATGGGATTGGTGTATATGGGCTTGAAAAACTATGAGTTGGCGCAACGCAATTTTAAGTTGGCAGTTGATCAGTCGCCTTTGGATGCAGACGTTTACTATTATTTTGCACTTTCGCTGTTTGAGGGGCATAACCCAATGCACTTGAAAAACACTATCACCACGCGTATTGAGGAATGGCTGCATACAGCCACCAACCGTCAGGCGAAACGCAAGTATCTGATTCTCCAGATGATCTTACGTCAAGGTGCATTTATAGCAAATGGTCTGCAGGTCAAAGGCGAACAGCCAATCGAGTTGTTTAATCGTATCTGCACCATGGTTCCCGAACCAGACGAGATCAAGGAGATAGAGGAGCATGTGCAAATATCCGATAAGCAGACCTTGGAATGGTTGGCAGAAATAAAGGAAGGAAAAGGTGCATTAAAGAAAGCAGTTCCATCTGAGGCTGAAAAGTTGGTGAGCTATTTCCCTATGCACGCCTTTCTGACCATCGATTCGGGCTCAGCTCGTGATGATTTCTTCAGCGATGATGTGACTCTGTCCACGCACATATCGCTCCTAGAGAGTTCGACGATGCGTGAGGAGTTCTTTGATTATCAATATCCACCATTAGAGCCAGAGATGGAGAAGAAACCTTTCTATCCAGTATGGCGAATGCTGAAGGTGGTGATTGGCTATTTCCTACTGTGGATTGTAGCCCTCGTGGTGGTAGATGTAGTACCTGTGGGATTGAACCAGATCAAGATTGAGCAGGTTAACCAACAGACACAGGCGGAGGTGCAAGCCTTTTTTGAGAATCATGTGGTGATAGCTTGCGAACCCGCAGAGGAAGGATCGATTGAGAGCTTAGGTTGGTATAAAGAACCTGCAGAAGACCTAAATACGGTGCTCAAATACGAAGGTATAGAGCGCTCGTGGATGGGCCTAGTGGGTGTAGGACTGCTATTGCTGCCAATTATTATGTTGATTATCCACTGGCTGGTGATCATAGGGTCTACATCTAGAAAACGTAGTGCTATAGCCAACCGCAACAAAGAGAAACAAGTGAACTATCACAACACCTTGGCAATGCATAATTCTCGTTGTACGAAGTATGAGTATATGGAGTTCTGCCGTCACCATTTGTCGCCACTGAGCCCTTATTTGAGCGAAAGTTACGATCCAGTGGCAGCAGCATTGGACGAGCAGCGTATCGATGAAAATGATATGCGTGGTAAGATCTTGTTTGTCAATTATTTTGAGGATGAGGATATGGATGGCGATTACACCACCAACCCTCTGATTGCTTTGCGCCATGTCTACTATGTGATAGCTATTCCACAGCGTGATAAACTGGTGATGCTCAAGAATCGATGGGATACAATGACAGATAGGATGGATACCTGCGATGCAGAATCGGTATTCTATCGCAATATCTTGTCTCTGAATGTCAGTGGTGATGAGATTGAGATAGGATTGGTAGGTGGAACCAGTACAGGTATTGTATTGCCACCTGCAGGACAAAGCATCTTCTCTTATCAAGATACAGATCCTTCCGATAAGATGACCTATTCAAGTACGCGTACATCTGATCCTCATGTATTTGTAAAAGCTTTGGAAACATTGATCGCAAGTCATTAAGCGATTGGACATAGAATGAATTATTAACAAATAAAAATTGCTATTATGAAAAAGTTATTGATGGTAGCTATGGCCGTAATTATAGCAAGTGTTTCTTGTTTTTCGGAGACGAATGCCACTAAGATTCGTCAAGAGCGTAATGAAATAAAGAGATTGGCTAAGAAGGAGTTGGCAGCCCGTGTGGATAAAACCACTCGCAAGGAGGTAAAGCGTTTGCAGAAAGAGGGATGGTTGGTTGCACCAGGCGCATTGCCATTGGAGAAGCAGTTAGAGCGCTCATATTTGATGGAGTATGAATATAATGCCGATTTGTATCCAAAATATATCATGGCGAATGCTCAATCAATAGCAGAGAACTATGATGCAGCGAAGGTGGCTGCGACTTCCTTGGCGATTACTAATCTAGCTGGGCAGATTCAAACAGAGGTGACAGCATTGATAGAGAATACAGTAGCAAACAAGCAATTATCGGCAGAAGATGCAGCAAGTATTTCTGAAACGGTGATGAGCAGTAAGAACCTAATCAGTCAGTCAATAGGTCGTACGATAGTTGTAGTGGAGTGCTATCGTATCTTAAATAATAAAAATCGGGAGGTGATGGTTCGTCTTGCATATGATGGCGAGGCAGCTAAAGATATAACGAAGAGAGTAGTGCGAGCTGAATTAGAGAAGAAAGGTCAAGAGCTTCATAATCAACTAGACGAGGTTCTTGGTTTCTGATGAAGCGCTTGTTGCTCATAATCACGATGTTGTGCTCATTGGAGGCATTGATCTCGCAAAGCGTGATCAATGTTTCTAGTGAGTACACTTATTATGCGCCATTGAATGTTTCCATAGAAGAAGCAAAAAAGATTGCTTTGGAGCGTGCTCGTTTGCAGTGTTTGGCTGATGAGTTTGGTACGATTGTAAATCAGTCAAATTCAACCATTATTCGCAGCAATGCATCAGGTAGTGAAACATCTCATTTCTCCTTAGGTGGCACAGAAGTTAAAGGAGAGTGGTTAGGTGATTTGAAACAACCGATATATAAAATAACATATGATGAGACGAACGGGTGTAATATCGTTTATGTGAAAGTATCGGGAAAAGCGCGTGCGATATCCGGTTCGAAAATTGATATTTCTGCAAGAATTTTGTGTAATGGTGTCACTGCTCGTCATGAGAGGGATTTGTTTTATGAAGGTGATCAGTTATTTTTGTCGTTCATGTCTCCTGTAGCAGGTTATGTGTGTGTATATCTAGTGGATGAAGAAGCGAATGCCTACTGTTTGTTGCCTTATGAATTGAGTAGTACAGGCTTTTCCCGCATTGAAGCTAATAGGGATCATATATTCTTTTCAAAACAAGTATCAGACACACCTGAATTGGTGGATGAGTATGTGATGAGTTGTAGCCATGATGGTGAATCCAACATATTCTATATAATATTTTCTCCCAATAAATTTACAAAGGCAGCAGATGAATCATCGTCTGCGTCATTGCGCGAATTGTCGTTTGAAGATTTGCAATCATGGTTGTTGGATGCTCAAAGCAAGGATGCGGAGATGCAAGTGATTCGTAGGACTATTAAAATCAATAAATTAAAATGATTAGGTTGAAGATAGTATGTGTCGTTGTGATAGCTTTGTTATCCATTTCAATGGAGACAAAGGCAGTAATATCTCCTTCTCAACAGAGGGGAGTAGAACAGTCGTTGCGGTCTAAATATTTAGAAGTAACCTATCATCGAGAAGGTGGAGGCTGGTATTTGTTGGTTACAGAGCGTGATACTGCTACATATTATTCCATGGCTGATAGCGAAGGTAATGTGGTGGTGGCCGATGCGGTTGCCTATCGATTATACGATGGCTATATTAGTATGCGATTGGCAGATAAACAGAAAAAACGACTTCATGATGCATGGGTTGAGAATATGAAGTCATATACAGTGGCATATGAAGAATATCGTAGGATCAATGTAGAGTATGATGAGGCTTTAAAGGCTTATAATCTTAAGGTAAGCGCAGCTAGGCAGAAGGCTCAAGAGAAATATGAAGAACAGGTGGCGGAAGCGCAACGAGTGGCTCAGGAGGAGCACAAGCGCAATGCATCAAATTCTGGTGGAATCCTTGGTGGAGTGTTGAATGTAATAGGTTCGGCTGTAGTAACGGCGAATGCAACAAACAGCGTGAATTATGATGCTATTTTGCGTGAGGAATTAGAGAAAATGGATTTGTTGTCACCTCCAAGCAAACCTTATAATCCAGAACCAGTTTGTCCTCAAGAACCTGATAGTGGTTTTTACTGGAAAAATTTTACATATATGCAGCCATGTCCGTATGATGAAGTGGATTATGGTGCGATAACGCTTCCTAATACCTATGCAAAAGTGAAGCAAAAGGAGAAATATGGTGTGGTAAACTCAAGATTAGAGGAGCTAATCCCTTGTGAATATGACGAGATCAGAATAACACTTGGCTATTTCTTATGCAAACAAAACAACCATTGGGGAGTGTTTTCCAGTCAAGCAAAAGAATTATATCCATGTCAATATCATGATGTAAGGTTAAGAAAATTAGGTGAAGATTTGTGTTTGCTGATTCAAGATAAAGGATTATGGGGAGTCGTAGATTTTGATTCAGGTACGGAATTATTGCCATGTAGATTTACGAATATAGAGCAGATGGGAGAAGCCGGAGAATATATCAAGACCACCATAGAGGATAAAGTAGGATTATATACCTCAAAAGGTGTGCTACTTTTTCCATGTGAATATACAGATGTGAAGATAGTGAATTGGACGGGCGATGCAGATGTGGTCTGTTTTGAATTATCTAAGAATAATACGATAGGAGTGTATGATAATGAAGGAGTTGAGATCGTTCCTACAGGTAGATATTCGTCGTATATTCCACAATCTCCTTTTTTCTATGTGGAGCGTGATGGTATGTGGGGTGTTTGTTCAGACAAAGGTGAGGAACTAGTGTCGTGTGAATATGCGAATATTTCTCGCGCTGATAAAGTATTTGTTGTTTCTCTGTCCAATGGTAAATATGGATTGGTAGATTTCAGTGGAAAAGAGTTGTTCCCAACCATATCATATACGATTACAGATGTATTGCCGGACTATATAAAAGTGAGTGATAAGACCGGAAAATACGGTGCGCTGAATTATGCAGGCAAAGTGATCGTACCAATAAAGAACCCTTCCGCCGCTGTGGAGAAGAAAGTAAGGCAGTACGCCAAGAAAAATGACCTATCGGCAGAAAATGCGTTGGGATTAGAGAATATGAATATGTCGTATGATGCGTTTTGGTATCGACATAATCAGTTAGTGAAAAGGCGTAACACTTTCAGTAGCTATGCTCAAAACTATGTAGAGCGCATCGTGAATGAGTGGCAGAAGAAAGGTGAGTTTGAAAAAGTCTCGGAATGGCACAAGCGTGTGAATAGTGAGACTCGCAAGCAGAAAGTGTTCGTGCTAACCAAAGAAGCTCAGCAAGCATATATAGAGAAATGTTCTCGGCGCTTGGAGAAAGATAGTGTGGTTATCGTAGGGCATTATGACGCAGATAATGAGACATATAGAATACGAAGTAGATATAGGAATGAGGATTTGCTAGTGCCCGTGCCCAATATACATGCGCTAGAGTTCAAGACCATGTTTCCTAGCCTAAGAAAAGAACCTGCCTTCTATGTAGAAGGAGATAGTATAGGTTTGGCGGAATATAAGTTCTACCTATCCAATGAACAAGTGTATAAATTCAACAACACAGCTTCGTTGACATACAACATTGCTCAGGTGGATTATAATTTTGATGAGATTTCCATCGATCCAACTATAGTGACTGCGTCAACCAAAGGCAAACAAATCATATCTACAAGCAATATAGCAATTGCTAATTCAGATGTAGATATTCAAATTCCAACTACAACACTGACGCAAGAAAATACCTTTGTCGTGATCATCGCCAATAAGAATTATGATGAGGCGCCGAATGTGGACTATGCGTTTAATGACGGATATATATTCAAGGAGTATTGTATAAAGACATTAGGTATTCCATTGGGCAATATACGATTTAAGGAAGACGCGACCTTTAATAATATTCGTGAAGCGGTGAACTGGATTAGGGATATTGCTACAAATAAACTATACAAGAATAATGCCCGCTTTATATTCTATTATACAGGACATGGTGTACCCGATGAGTTGACCCGAAGCATGTACCTACTGCCTAAGGATGGAGTGGCAGCGAACATAGCAACAACAGGTTATAAGATCAGTGATCTATATGATGTTTTGGCTGAGAGTGCTGCAGAGAGTGTGGTTCTGCTGGATGCGTGTTTTAGTGGCTTTACCAAATCGGGTTCGGCATTAGCTTCTACGAAGGGAGTGGTGAAGATCACGAGTGGTGCACCACGCGGGAATACGGTGGTGATGAGTGCGTCATCGAGCAACGAGGTGGCACATCAATATGAAGAGAAATCACATGGCTTGTTTACCTATTATTTGTTGAAAAAACTTCAAGAGAGTCAGGGAGATATTACTTTGGGTGAGCTGTTTGAATATATAGAGAAGCAAGTGGTGCGCACTTCTTTGACGGTGATCCGCAAATCTCAAACCCCATGCGTCGCCGCGGGGGTAGATGCCAAGGCATGGGAAGAAAGGAAATTATAAGACAGCGTTTGATAATATATGATAAATCGTATTTGTATTGTAATAACTATATGGTTGGTTGCGGGATTAGTCTATGCGCAGCAGGATGAGTATGAGGCGTTTAAGAGGCAACAGCTGCAAAACTTTGATCTCTTTTCTGCCAATCAGCAGGCCAAATATGATGCATATCGTAGCGAACTGAATGCGCAGTATGCTAGGTTTATGGCTGAGAGTTGGGTGCGGATGACGGCCCTGCCTGCAATAGAGGTTGAGAAACAAGAGCCTGTATCACCTATCGTGTATGAAGATACGATGACTTCGCCTGAATCTATCTTGGATTTTATACCTATACTCTATGATAGGGATGTAGTAAAGATTCCAGAACCTGCCCCACAAGCAGAACCTATTGCACCCATTCAAGCAAAGACTGCACCGCAAGAAATGGTCTCGGTTGCTTTTTATGGTACATTGGTATCTGTGCCTTTCCCGAAAAGCGAAGCTTGGAGTATAGGTGAAATTAGTGAGAATCAACTGTCGAAACTATGGACAAGACTATCGAGTAGTCAATACGATATGACAATTCGTGGTGCGTTGGATGTGCGCGCAGAACTTAATTTATGTGATTGGGGCTATGTACAACTATTGCAAACCATTTGCGAGCAACGATACGGTAAAACGAATGACGCAGTTTTTATGCAGGCATACCTGATGGCACAATCAGGATATAAGATTCGTCTAGCTTATAATGGGGATCGATTATACATGCTGCTGGCTAGCGAATATTGTATATTATCAATGTTTTATTTTGAGATAGATGGTGATAAGTTTTATCCCGTTGATTGCTCAATAAGGGAGTTGGCCATTTGCAAGGCGTCGTTTGATTCTGAACGGAAATTATCTTTGCAAATCACGAAGGATCAACTACTAGAAGCAGCAATTAGCCCCAAACGCACTTTGACATCGAGAGATGGTCTTCGTGTGGATGTGCGCCAGAATCTGAATTTGGTTGATTTTTACAATCATTATCCATCGGCTTATATAGATGGAAATGTCTATACTCGATGGGCAGTATATGCTAATACGCCACTAGATCCTACCATAGCTGCTGCGTTGTATCCTAGTTTGCGAATAGCTGTAGAAGGATTGAGCGAGAAGGATGCAGTCAATAAGTTATTGCAATTTGTACAAACAGCATTTGTGTACGAATATGATGATAAGGTATGGGGTGCAGATAGAGCATTCTTTGCGGAGGAGACACTGTATTATCCGTATGCAGATTGTGAGGATCGTGCTGTGTTATTTTCACGTTTAGTGCGTGATATTGTTGGGTTGGATGTGGTGTTGTTATACTATCCTGGGCACTTGGCAGCAGCTGTGGAGTTTAACGAGGAGGTGTTAGGCGATTATTTATTGTATGATAAGCGGAAGTACATAGTGTGTGATCCTACATATATCGGAGCTCCGGTAGGTAGAACGATGCCCAATATGAATAATGAAGAAGCACAAATAATCATCTTGTAAATTGCGAAAAGAGATATGCAAGCTAAAAAGGTGAAGATAGTGATCTGTGTGTTGTTGTGTGGTATCCTACTAATGGTAGTGCTGTATGTAAATAAGTTTTTGCACCGGGATTCTGTGGTGGTAGCCGTAGATGTACCAGCAGATGCATATGGTACGGATGGGGTGGCGATTTATGAATGTGAAATGGATAGCTTAATATTTGGAAAATGGCAGCATACAACTGATACTACATGGTTTCGCGTATATACTAGTGAGCCAGCTGGAGAAGGATATTTTTGGGGTCGTGAATGGGATACATCAGAAGATATTTATGAATCGGATTTAATGCCCTATGGAAATGGGTGGTTTAAGTGGAAAAAAGACGATAAGAAAGTTGTGGAAATCCAGATGACGGAAATAAATGGTACAATCATACCATATGAGTATGATGTTTTGAAGTTGGATGTAGAGCAATTGCAGTTTAAGGAAAATTTCTCGTCAGAAAAGCATCTGTTTCGGAAGATATAGGAAAAAAGTCTGGTTAAATTTGCTCATCTCCGATTTTTGTCGTACCTTTGCAGGCGATATGATAAAAAAGAGCATTTTATTAGTGATAGTATTGGCCATATGCGTACTACCCATATCAGCGAATACGGAAAACAAGAGAGATTCGCTGTTTGATTGGTCGGTGAATGCGATGCTGACCAGCAACTATATCTGGCGCGGACTATACTGCGGCGGTCCCTCGCTGCAAGTAGATGCCACCGTCGGCTACGCCGGATTCTATGCGAATATGTGGTGGAATATAGGAGCCAGCGATTGGACCTACACATCGTTTAACCCCGAACTGGACCTGATGATAGGTTTCAGCCGCTGGGGACTGAATATCAATTACCTATACTGCTACTATTTTGACCACTATGCAGACGGCAGTCCCAGCCGCTTCTTTGACTTTGGTAACCACCCCCGTGGCGGCGGTGGTACGACAGGCGAATGGCGCGTATCGTACACGCACGCGATACCTATAAGAAAAGGTTATGACGGTCGGGTCACAGGGTTAGTAGCCTTTCGCACCTTCGGCAGAGATGGGTACTATGAGGAGGGTACATCCGAATTAAAACGCGCATATTCGACCTATATCGAAGTAGGTTATGATCAGTCATTAGGTCAAGATTGGACCCTAGCAGCCCGCCTAGGCATAACGCCCGACAAGAGTTTGTACACCGGATTTAAAGGTGATTTTGCAGTGACATTGGTAGGACTGAAGCTGAGTAAAGCATGGCAATGGGATCATGTGTCATTGACGGGATTCGCGCATGTGATGTTGCAGCCATGGCAAGTGACAAAAGAGAACCTGATCATGCCGATAGCGCAAGCGGGAGATCAGAAGCTGAATGTGGCCGTAGGTTGTAGCGTAGCGGTAGGACGATAGGACGCCTCTCTGAGGCTATAGGACGCCCTGAAGGGCTATGGGCTATTGGTAAGAAAAACAGAGATGGTGTCGGGGGACAGCCATCTCTGTTGGTTTATTACGGGTGAGGCACGGAAGCGCCCCTAAGCGAATCAAAAGATATCCTCGATCTCCAAAGTAGGGATACTAGCATTCTCAGGTAGAGCAGCGCTAGGCTCTGCGGTAGGTTCGTCTGCAGAGCTATTAGGAGAACGATAGTCAGCAGGACGATAGAGTACCTGGATATTCTCAGCGATAATCTCCGTCTTGCGGCGAATCTGTCCGTCCTTCTCCCATGTACGCGTTTGGAGTTTGCCCTCGACATAGAGTTTCATACCCTTGCGAACATATTTCTCTGCCCATTCGGCGAGATTACGCCAGAGCACGATAGGATGCCACTCAGTGCGATCGGGAACCTGTGTACCATTTTGCATAGTATATCCACGCTCGGTGGTAGCAAGGTTGAAATTAGCAATGGCCGTACCACGCTCTAAATAACGAACTTCAGGGTCACTGCCCACATTACCTACTAAAATAACTTTGTTTACGGATGACATGATGTAAAAATGTTGAATGTTAAAAGTAGAATGTTTACTGTTTGAATGGTGTTTTATTAAAAAATCGCAGCAAAATTACAAAAAAGTTTTGGACAATCCAAAAAAAAATAGTACTTTTGCAAAGAAATCTGAAAAAAAGTATGAAGTGCACAAATTTACGGTTAATAGTATTAGCCATTTTATCCTTAGTACTATTGCAGCCAGCGGCTGCTGAGTCTCAAGATGTGATGCTACGCTGTATAGCGTTTTACAACTTGGAGAATGTGTTTGACACGATTCATGACGAAGGTAAGAACGACTATGAGTACCTGCCCGATGGCGGAATGAAATGGACCTCGCTGAAGTACACGAACAAGATTCAGAACATGGCGTACGCCATTGCTCAGCTGGGTACTGACGAAGATCCTCGTGGAGCAGCGATAGTGGGTGTATCGGAGGTAGAGAACATAGGTTGTCTGCACGACCTATGCCGCGAGCTGAAGGAGAAGCACAACCGTAATTATGTGCCAATATTGCTAGAAGGTCCGGACCGTCGCGGAATAGATGTGGGTTTGCTATACAACCCAGATATGTTTAAGCCGGTAGGTCAGCCGAAGGGATATGAGCTGAAGGCGCATTATGCCGATGGCGGTGTGGTGAGAAGTCGTTTGCAGCTATGGGTGTCGGGTTACCTGTTGGATGATAACCGCAAGATCGTGATGGATAAGATCCATGTGAGTGTGAACCACTGGCCTAGTCGTTCGGGCGGCGAGGAGAGCAGTCGTGCTACGCGCGACACGGCAGCGATGCTGGTGAAGCAAGTGGCTGATAGCATCTATATGAAAGAGCCAAGAGCGAAGATCATCGTGATGGGCGACCTGAATGATGACCCATTTAATAATAGCTGTGCGGTGATCATGGGTGCGAAGAAGACACGCGAGGAGGTAGGCGAGCAAGGTTTCTTCAACACGATGTGGCAGAAGCTGGATCGCGGAATTGGCACCTTGGCGTATCAAGGTAGCTGGAACCTATTTGACCAAATCATAATCTCAGAGCCGCTGATGAATGCAAAACTGGAGGATGGCAAATGGATGTACTGGAAGTCGCAGATATTCAATAAGCCATTCCTGACCGTACAAGAGGGCAAAGACAAGGGAACACCGTTCAGAACAGTGAAGAGTGGCGTATGGCAAAACGGCTATGCGGATCACTACCCAACGATGATCTATCTGATTAAAAGTAAGTAAGGCGAGCGGATAAAGGCGTAGATTTTATGGAACTAGGAAATTTGAGAAAGACAGGGATAGTGCGCATGCGTAATTATGGACGCATTATCCAAGATATGGTGAAACTGGCAGTGGAAGAGAAAGATGTAGAGAATCAACATGCAATGACGATCTATATCGCTCAATGTATGCGCCAGAAGAATGCTCAATGGAACAAAGAACAAGAATCGGGCATAGAACGACTAAAAGAGGATATAGAGATGTTGTCGAATGGGGAGCTACGCTGTGATTTTGAGGAGTTTGAGGAGATGCTGCGGAAATTGTCGCTGCGTCCGGTGTCAGTCTTTGAGCGTTCGAACGGGCAGAAAAAGAAGAAAAAATAAGTCGTGGCGCTCGGGGGGGTATGACTCCCCGGATGGCACGGATGGGGGAGCCAAAAATTGAACAAAATTGTAGAAAATTAGGCAAAATTTCAAGGATTCGGTTAACGACAATTATTGACAATTCGAGGATAACTTTTGTTTTTGCTCTAATGAAATGCAACTTTGTCGCATTTGGTGAGCAAAACAAAAAAGAGGACGCTTGCAATGCAAGCTACAGTTTAGAGGTTAAAGGCGGGGGAGATTTACAACAACAAAAAACATTATTATTGAAAAACAAATGAACAACTGCGCGGCAAGTGATTATCTGCCGCGCTTGTTGAAAATATACTAAGACCATGAAGAAAAAAGTTTGTCTATTAGGATTATTGTTGCTGGCGCTATCTGCTTTAGCCCAACAAGCGTATAATGTGCGTGCGCCCTATGATCCAGCCACAGTGAAAATGGAAGAGAAAGATCGTGGTGAGGTTCTGAAACTGAGTATCAACGATTCGCAATTGTATCCAGGAACGGAACGCGAGATACAGGTATATGTACCGCGGCAATATAAGAGCAAGCAAGCCGCCTGCCTATTGGTGTGTATGGACGGCATACTATACGATGCTACCACGGTGATGGACAACCTGATTGCTTCGGGAGAGATGCCGGTGACGATAGGTGTGTTTGTGAACCCAGGCGTGGTATATGACGAAGATAGAGAGGTGGTTAGGTACAACCGCTGCAAGGAGTTTGACGCGACGGATGATAGGTTTGTAAGGTTTTTGGAGACGGAGGTATTGCCCCGTGTGGAAGGAATGAAGACGGAAAGCGGCAAGACTATTGCTCTCTCTCATGATGCCAATGATCGTGCTATCACAGGAGCGAGCAGCGGCGGAATAGCGGCTTTTACTGCGGCATGGAATAGACCGGATTTGTTTAGTCGTGTCTATACGACCGTCGGCACATTTGTGGCGATGCGTGGAGGACATGAGTATCCTGCTATTGTGCGCAAGACGGAGCCCAAGGCGCTTCGTATCTATATGCAAGACGGATGGTATGATGTGTGGAACCCAATCTTTGGCGAGTGGTTTGAATATAATATGCTGATGGAGTCTGCTTTCAATTTTGCAGGCTATGAGGTCTTCCACAAGTGGGATAGGGGCAATCATAGCATCAAGTATGGTACGCTGGCTTTTCCCGATGCGATGCGATGGTTATGGAAGGGGTATCCAGCTAGGGTGCAAAAAGGTTGGTCGAACAATGGGATGCTACAGGAGATATTGCTGGAGGGCGAGGAATGGCAGGAGATAGCATTGCCTGTGTCGGTAGAAGGGGATATCTATGCAGCGTCGGAGCACGGAGTGGTGTATGCATCGGGAAATAAGGTATATAGGATATCTCAGCAGGAGGGGGAGTATGAGGTGGCTCGTGCAGCTAGTCTGAAGAAAGGGGAGCGGCTGGTAGGTGATGGGCTGACGCTGCGGGAGAATGCGCTGTATAAGAACGGTAAGATGGTAGTGGATAGCCTGGAGGATATGCAGGCGGTATGTGCGTTGGAGGATGGTCGGTATGTGGTGCTGGGTAGTGATAGGACGGTTGCGAGTGGGGATGTGTGGGTAGTGAGAGCCGGTGTAGGGTCGCTGGCTGTGGCTCCGGATTATCGCCACTGTGTGACAGGCGAGGAAGGTAGTCATCATCTGATCACTACGGTGATGACTAAGGCGGGTAAGATGGTATATAGCGAGGCTTTTTACCATCTGCATGATCAGAGCAATGGTGCGGAGCAGATGGCGGGTAATATGGCCTTTGATACGAAGGGTAACCTGTATGTAGCGACCGCGATGGGAGTGCAAGTGGCAGACCATAATGGGCGAGTAAGGGCGATATTGTCGTTGCCAGGAGGAAGAGTGAAGTCGTTGGCCTTCAGCGGAAAGTATCTGTATGTGGTATGTGGGGATAAGATGTTCGTCCGCAAGATGCAAGCGGAAGGTCATGTACCTCAGAACGGCAAAGTGGCGTATAAGTCGCAAGGGCAGGGGTAGTGACGCTGCTACTGTTTAGTGTAGAGAGATATTAAAAAAAGACTGCCGGGTGGCAGTCTTTTTTGATTGGCCTAGGTAAGCTAGAGGTGCTAGATGAACTAGATGCTCTAGATAGACTAGGTATAGATTGATTAATCCTCGTCCTTTTGAGTAGCCTCGTACTCCTTGATGAGTTTGTCTTGTACATCACCAGGCACGAGCTCGTAACTCTTGAAGCGCATGGTGAAGGTAGCACGACCACCGGTAAGAGAAGACAAGGTAGTAGAGTATGAAGACATCTCCTTCAAAGGAACCAAAGCCTTGAGAGTGGTGAAGTTCTTCTCAGTCTCCATACCGAGCACCATACCGCGGCGACCGTTGATGTCGGACATGACATCACCCATGATCTCGCTAGGAACGAATACCTCTACCTCATAAACAGGCTCGAGGAGCTTAGGATTGGCGTTCTTGAAGGCCTCAGCGAATGCGTTACGGCCAGCGAGACGGAAGGAGATTTCGTTGGAATCAACTGGGTGCATCTTACCATCGTAGATGATAACTCGCACATCGCGAGCGTAGGAACCGGTCAAAGGACCTTGCTCGATACGATCCATGAGACCCTTGAGGATAGCAGGGATGAAGCGTGTGTCGATAGCACCACCCACGATAGAGTTGATGAGCACGAGTTTGCCACCCCAATCCAATGGAATCTCTTGAGTATCCTTCACGTTGATACGATACTCTTGGTTGCCAAACTTGTAAACCTCCTTAACTGGTTCGCCCTCTACATAAGGCTCCACGATGAGGTGTACCTCGCCGAATTGGCCAGAGCCACCAGATTGCTTCTTGTGACGATAGTCAGCGCGAGCAGACTTGGTGATGGTCTCGCGGTAAGGAATCTTAGGTTCCTCGTAGGTGATCATCATCTTATCGTTGTTCTCAAGACGCCATTTGAGTGTGCGGAGGTGGAACTCACCTTGGCCAGAAACGATGACCTGTTTGAGCTCTTTTGATTGCTCTACTACCCAAGTAGCATCCTCTTCGTGCATACGGGTGAGGAGAGCAGAGAGCTTCTCAGAGTCAGCCTCGTTGACAGGCTTGATAGCACGGCGGTATTTAGGATCTGGATAAGAGATAGCAGGGTATTGGTTCTCGCAGTCTTTCGCATTGAGGGTATTGCCTGTGCGTGTATCTTTGAGCTTGACAGTAGCGGCGATGTCACCAGCAGCTACCTCGTCAACAGGCACGCGGATGCTACCTGCTACGGAGTAGAGCTGAGAGATACGCTCTTTGGTGCCACGGTCTACATTGACAACATCGTCGCCAGGACGGAGTGTACCTTGCATCACCTTGAAGTAGTTGACATCACCGATGTGTGGCTCAACAGAAGTCTTGAAGATGAATGCAGAAGCTGGAGCTTTAGGATCAGGAGCCACTTCTTTAGCCTCGGTGGTGATAGGCTTAGGAGCGTCTGCAACAGAAGGAGTCATCTCGCCGAGGAAGCCCATGAGGCGGCGGATACCCATGTCTTTGAGACCGCTGGTGCAGATAACGGGGTACATGCTACCTTCTGCGAATACGGTTTGAAGACCTTGCATGAGTTCGTCGTCGGAAAGGGTGCCTTGCTCGAAGTATTTGTCCATGATGGTCTCGTCGGACTCAGCTGCCCACTCGAGGAGTTGAGCGCGAATCTCTTCTACAGTAGCTTTCTCGCTCTCTGGTATATCTTTAGCTTCAGGCGCACCACCTTCTGCTTTCCAAACGAGCATTTTGCCTTGGAGTACGTCGATGGCAGCGTTGAAGTCCTTGCCTGCGTTGATAGGATATTGGAAGAGGGTACATTTGTTGCCAAATACCTCTTTGAGTTCGTTGAAGGTACGCTCGAAGTCAGCGTTCTCGTGGTCGCACTTGTTGATGACGAAAGCGATAGGTTTCTTAGCTTTCTCAGCGCGTCGGAAGTTGTTTTGTGTACCTACCTCTACTCCGCCATTAGCGGTAAGGGTGATGATAGCGGTGTCCGCTACGTGGAGCGCAGTGATAGCGCCACCACAGAAGTCGTCGGAACCTGGGCAGTCGATGATATTGAGTTTTTTGTTATTGAACTCGATGTTGCAAACTGTGGAAAAAACGGAATAGCCGTATTCCTTTTCTACTGGGAAATAGTCGCAGACGGTAGATTGTGTTTCAACAGTACCGCGACGCTTAATGACCCCGCACTCGAAGAGCATGGATTCCATGAGGGTAGTTTTACCCGAGCCACTGCCACCCATGAGGGCAATGTTCTTAATCTCGTTAGCTTGATAAACTTTAGCCATAATTGTGTTTATTAGATATAAGTTAAAATGTTTTTTATGGTCAAATCGGCTTTTGCGAACAAAAACCGACGGCAAAGGTAAGAAAAATTTGCAAGATATGCAAATTTTTCAGTAAAAAAAGTTTCAGTGTTTAAAAGTTTCAAAGTAGATGAGTGATTTTTTGGAGTGCGTCTTCCTCTTTGGCGGTCATTTGAGCTTTGGTTTCGGGTGTTTTGTCGGCTTGTCCGGTGAGGTGTAGAAGTCCGTGTATGATGATGCGGTGTAGTTCGTGGAGGAAGGTTGCGCCGACTTGTTGTGCATTGGTGGCAACGGTGTCGAGGGAGATGTAGATATCTCCGTTCACGCGCGTGCGCGTGGTATAATCAAAGGTGATGACATCGGTGTAGTAGTCGTGTTGTAGGAACTCTCGGTTGACGGCAAGGATCTTCTCGTCGTCGCAGAAGATATAGTTGAGTTCGCCTACAGAGTAGCCGTATTGAGCAGCAGTGGATTTGATCCACAGTTCGACTTTGTGGGTGTCGATGGGAGGCATGGAGATGTTGTCAGCGTGGAAGGTGATCATGGTAGGGTGGTGTAGTATAGTGTAGTTATCCAAAGAAGATGTTGGCGACGGTGAAAGCTGCGATGATGCCGATGAGGTCTGCGATGAGGCAGCAAGCGACAGCGTGTCGTGTGTTCTTGATTCCGACGCTACCGAAGTAGACGGCAAGGACATAGAACGTGGTGTCGGTGGTGCCTTGTAGTATGCAACAGAGTCGGCCGACGAGGGAGTCGGCACCGTGGGTAGTCATGGCCTCGATCATGAGTCCTCGAGCGCCACTGCCCGAAAGGGGTTTCATGATGGCAGTAGGAACGGCAGCGGATAGGTCGGGGGTGATGCCGATGAGAGCGAAGAGTTGTGCGAGTGCTTGTTCGAGCAATCCCATGGCTCCGCTGGCGCGGAACATGCCGACGGCCACGAGTATGGCGATGAGGTATGGGATGATGCCGATGGCGGTTTTGAATCCATCTTTAGCACCGTCGATAAAGGCCTCATAGACATTGACTTTGCGTATGGAAGCTTGTATGATAAACCAGCAGATGACGCCAAGTAGGATGATAGCAGCGATGAGTGCGGAGAGAGTGGAGAGTGTTTCCTCGGGCAGTCGTTGTGCGAGGACGAGTAGTAGCACGACGAGCGCGGTGAGTGTGAGTAGCACTCCCAATACGACTTTGTCCCAAATTTTGATTTTTTGCGCTGCGCAGCAGGCGAGTAGTCCTCCGAGTGTGGAGAAGTAGGTGGCAATGAGTAGTGGTAGGAAGATATCAGCGGGGTTTTCGGCACCGAGTTGTGCGCGGTAAGCCATGATGGTGGTAGGAATGATGGTGAGTCCGCTGGCGCCGAGAACGACAAACATGATCATGGCGTTGGATGCCTTGGATTTGTCTGTGTTGAGTGTTTGGAGTTCGCCCATGGCTTTGAGTCCCATAGGGGTGGCGGCATTGTCAAGGCCGAGCATGTTGGCGGCGAAGTTCATGAACATGGTGCCGTAGACGGGGTGGTTGTTGGGTATCTCGGGGAAGATTCGTCGGAAGAAAGGTGCGACTCCCCTCGAGAGGGTGTTGACTACTCCGCCTTGTTGGCCGATGTTGAGGATTCCCATCCAGAGGGCGAGTATGCCAGTTAATCCGATGGAGATTTCAAAACCATTCTTGGCAGAAGCGAAGGTGGAGTTGAGTATTTCGGAGAAAATATCTGTTTGTCCGAATGCAAAAAACTGTACGCAGCCCATGATGACTGCGAGCAAAATAAGTCCTATCCAAATATAGTTGAGTAGCATAATGGGTGCAAAGGTACGATTTTTTTTTGATATATGCAAAAAAAGTTGTATCTTTGCAGCGGATTATGGAGTATAGGATGTTACTATATCGTTTATGGTCTTGGGTGAAGTTTCATCTGAGTGCATGGAATACGGGTGGAGAGGGGGTTCACTCTCCTTATCTGTTTGAATGGGTCAGGATGGTGATGTCGGACAAGCATAGCTATTATGGATGGAGTGCGATAGAGGAATGTCGTAGTTCGATGTTGCGAGATCGTCGAGAATTGGAGTATGTGGATTATGGTCGTGGTGCTGCGATGAGTGGAGGAGTGGAGGAGTCGAGGCGGCGGGTATGTGATATAGCGAAGGGGAGTTTGACAAGTAGGCGTTATGCGCAGATGTTGAGCAGGTTGGTTCATTGGTTGGGTGGTCAGTTGCGTGAAGGCGATCGAGGTTTGACTATAGTAGAATTGGGAACGAGTTTGGGATTGACGACGGCGTATTTGGCGATGCCGGATTCTCGTAATAAGGTGTTGACCTATGAGGGTTGTGCGGCAGTTGCTGCGGTGGCTCGAGAAAATTGGAAGTCTATGTGTGTGAGTAATATACGCTGTATTGAGGGTAGGATAGATGTAGAGAAGTTGGATAAGGAATTGTCGGTGGTGGATGTGGCATTTGTGGATGCGAATCACACTTATGCGGGCGCGCGTGAGTATTTTAATGTATTGGCGCGTAAGGTGCATGCAAAGAGTGTGATCGTGATGGATGATATTCATCATAATGAGGAGATGGAGCGTGTGTGGAAGGAAATTTGCGAGGACGATCGTGTGACCAGTACCATGGATTTGTATCAGATGGGTTTGGTGTTTTTTGATCCGCACTATTGGCGTAGAAATTATCGAATGCGATTGAAGTGAAAAAAGTTTAGATATGAAAATTTACACAAAATCAGGAGACAAAGGTCGCACCTCGTTGGCAACGGGTAAGCGCGTGAGCAAATCGGATTTGCGTTTGGAGGCTTATGGAACAGCAGATGAGTTGAACAGCTATGTGGGATGGTTGCGTAGTAAGGTGTTGGAGTTGTCGGGTTCGTGGGTAGTCGGAGTGGATAGTCAATTGGTATGGTTGCAGAATAGGCTCTTTGATTTGGGAGCGATATTGGCTGGTTCAGATATGCCATTGGCATCAGGTTCTGTTGCGCGATTGGAGAGTTGGATAGATGAGATGCAAGAAGAGTTGCCAGAATTGCGTGCATTTATTTTGCCAGGAGGGTCTGAGGTGGTAGCAATGTGTCATGTGTGTCGTACGGTAGTTCGCAGGTTGGAAAGAAGTATGGTGGTTTGGCATGAAGAGTCGGGCGAAAATGTGGCAGATGATGTATGGCAATTTGTGAATAGGTTGAGCGATTATTGCTTTGTTTTGGCTCGATATGTGGCAAAAAAAATAGAAATTAGTGTTCCGATTTGGGAAAAATGACGAAAAAGTGCAAAAAAGTTTGTGTATTTGAGATTTTTTTAGTACTTTTGCGCGATATTTTAGTAGAAAGCGCTTATTGCGTTTGATTTGGTTATGTATTGGACTTTAGAATTAGCTTCAAAAATAGAGGATGCTCCATGGCCAGCAACGAAGGATGAGTTGTTGGATTACGCGTTGCGTATAGGTGCTCCGATGGAGGTTATAGAGAATCTTCAGGAGATCGAGGATGATGAGGAGATATACGAATCTATAGAGGATTTGTGGCCAGATTATCCTACGAAAGAAGATTTCTTCTTTGATGAAGAAGAATATTGATGCATGTTGAATGAATGCAGGAGATGCGAGCGTGAGGCGTGGTATTGTACTGTTGTTGGTGTTGTTGTGTGGCGCATTGTGTGTGCGTGCGCAGTTTGACACTCAGTATGGTCAGTATATGTTCTTGCAGCCGTCGTATAACCCTGCGTCGGTGGGTGAGGGTGATTTGATGCGGGTGTATGGTAGTCACCGTATGGATTTTGTGGGAATAAAAGATGCTCCAATGACTACTATTTTTTCGTTTTCCTCGCCGTTTGTGATAGGGAATACGAGTCATGGTGCAGGTGTGCGCTTTATGAATGATAGATTTGGTTTGTATACGAATCAGAGTTTGTATCTGGAGTATGCGTATAAGCTGCGATTGGGCAAGGGTGTGTTGAGTATAGGAGTGGATTTGGGTTTTTTGAATCTAAGTTTTGCGTCGGATAGTGTGGATTATGCGGATGGTCAGGATGATTATCATCAAGGTACAGATATAGCGGTGCCAGATGGTGCAGGAGGAAGTAGTGAGAAGGGTGCGTCTGCGATGGGTTTTGATATGGGTGTGGGTGTGTATTACTCGGCTTCGAGTTGGTGGGCAAGTGCGAGTTATGGGCATTTGACCCAGCCGATATTGAAATTGAGTGATCGCACGGATCATAAGGTGGGTGGTGTGATGTATATAGCGGGTGGATATAAATGGCAATTGGGTAATAGAGATTGGATGTTGCTGCCAAGTGCGATGGTGATGACGGATTTTAGGGGTTGGGATGTGAATTTGACGATGTTGGCTCAGTTGCAGAAGCGTTATCGTTTTGGATTGGGTTATCGTATAGCGGGTAGTGTGAATGTGCTGGTGAATGTGGATATAGTGAATGGATTGCAGTTGGGGTATACATATGAGTTGCCGGCCAATGGGTTGATTCGCGAGAGTTATGGTTCGCATGAGTTGTGTCTGTCGTATGGTTTTAATGTATTGAAGCCTCGGCATACAAATAAGTACAAGAGTGTAAGGTATTTATAAACGAATATAAACTAATTTAAGTATATGAAGATAACAAGATTTTTGCCAATTATTGTATTGGTGCTTGGTATGTCAGCATGTAATAATCCTGCTGGCCAGTTAGTTGGTGCTTCCATTGATGGTCCAATGGGAGATGTAGCGCCTCTTGGTATGAAATTTATTCGCCAAGGTTCTTTTTTGATGGGTGCAAACGAGCAATCTGTGGTGTTTGCGCAATCAGACAATAACATTAAGGTATCGGTGAATGCTTTTTGGATGGACGAGACTGAGATTACTAACAATGAGTATCGTCAGTTTGTATATTGGGTACGCGACTCGATTGCTCGTAGCCTATTGATTGATGAGCAATATAACGAATTTGGTCGCTTTAACGATACTACACAAAAGTATGTAATCAATTGGGCTAAGCCAATTCCATGGATTGATCGTCAAAATCCAAATGCACAATTGGATGTAACAGTGTTGGATTCGTTGTTCTATGATAATGGATTAGGCGGATTGAATATTAGCAAGCTTCGTTATAATTACAGCTGGAGCAATACGGGTGCAGCCATCGATCGTGAGAAGCGTTTTGATGTGGCAAAGGGTGTTTATCCAGAAGGAACAATGATAGAGGTGGATACCTTCTATATTGATGCGAATGGTTTGATTAAGCGTGAGACAGTAAAGCGTCGTTTGCGTGAGCCAAAGGATTTGCTAACCAATGCAATTATTTGTATTTACCCAGATACGATGGTATGGGCTCGTGATTTTGATTATTCATACAATGATCCATTGTTGCATGGCTATTTCAGTATGCCAAGTTATGCAGAATATCCAGTGGTAGGTGTGACTTGGGAGCAGGCTCATGCGTTTTGTCATTGGCGTACGCAGTTGCTTCGTACAGAGGGTAAGCAGTTGATATTGCCATATCGTTTGCCATCAGAGGCGGAGTGGGAGTTTGCAGCTCGTGGAGGTTTGAAAGCAGCGATGTATCCATGGGGTAATAAGTCTACTCGCGATGCAAAGGGTTGCTTCTTGGCTAACTTTAAGCCATATCGTGGTTCGTATCACAACGATACAGGTTCTACGACGATGGCAGTAGGTGGTTTTGAGCCAAATGATTTTGGTCTGTATGATATGGCAGGTAATGTGGCAGAGTGGACTTCGTCTTCTTACTCAAGTATGTCCAATACCTATATTCACGATATGAACCCAGATTTCCAGTATATGGCAAAGGAGAGTGATCCATCTGCGATGAAGCGCAAGGTGATCAAAGGTGGTAGTTGGAAGGATATGAGTTATTATTTGCAATGCGGTGTTCGTTCGTACGAATATCAATATGAGTCTCGTTCTTACATTGGTTTCCGTTGTGTTCGTTCTGCAATGGGTAGACAATATGACAAGTAAGATAAAATAAATCACTAAAATGTCAAAAGAAATGAAAGGAAAAGCGGCATCTAAGGGTCAGTCTAAGTTCATGCAATGGTATGAGTCTTATTCTGGCAAGAAGATAGTAGGTTGTGTATATTCACTAGGAGCATCCATTGTGATTATTGGTGCGTTGTTTAAAATCATGCACTTTCCGGGTGCTGGTCCTATGTTGATTGCAGGTATGAGTGTAGAGGCGCTATTGTTTGCGATAGGTTGCTTGGATAAGCCTCATGCAGAGTTTCATTGGGAGTCTGTATTCCCACAATTGGTGGGTCATGGTGCAGATCCTGAGTTAATAAAGGAACTAGAGTCTCGTCCTCGTCCTACCTTGTTAGGTGGTGTAGGTGGCGGAGAAGCAGGTTCTGCTGCTAGTCCTGTGTCTGTTCCTGCAGTGGATGAGAAGTCTTTAGAGGCATTGAAGCAAGGTATAGCGGGTTTGGCTAAGACAGCGAATCAATTAAGCGAGTTAGGCAATTTGGCAATGGTTACCGCAAATTTAGGTGATAAATTAGATGCAGCAGGTCAGGCAGCCGAGCAGTTTGCGGCAGCAGGTAAGGTGGTGACTGAGAAGAGTGCAGCACTGGGCGATACATATGTGCAGGTAGCTACTGATATGCAAAAAGTGGTATCAGAAACCAAGGCATACGAGGCTCAAGTTGCGTCTGTATCAAAGCAGTTGACCAGCTTGAATGCGGTATATGAGATGCAACTGAAGGCATTGCAAAGTCAAACGGAGGCATACAAAGTACAAGCTGAGAAGATTGCGGGTGCTAGTGCCCAAGTGGATAAGTTGGCAGTTGGTGTGAAGGCTATGGTGGATGTAGCCCAAGAGGCCTTGGATAGCCAAAAGGCATATGCCGCTGGTGCTAAGCAGATGGCTGCTCAGGTTGCAGATTTGAATAAAGTGTACGGCAATATATTGAATGCGTTGGCCTAACGCGCGCGCGTAATACCTTATATAGTAATTTATTATGGGTGGAGCAAAGAATTGTCCGGAAACCCCGAGACAAAAAATGATTAGCATGATGTACTTGGTGTTGACCGCCATGTTGGCGCTCAATGTCAGTGCAGCTATCTTAAATGGTTACGCACAAGTAGATGATAGTCTACATGCGACCATCGACACGATGGATGAGGCTAATCGTGATACTTATATACAGTTTAAGGCGGCGTTAGATCAGAATCCAGAGAAGGTTCAGGCTTGGTATGATAAGGCGCTTGAGATCAAGAAGAATTCGAATGCGTTTTATGAGTATGTTCAAAATTTCAAAGATGAAATGGTGGCTCAAGCGGATGGCAAAAACGCAAAGAAGGATGCTAAAGTGCGAGAGATTGGCAAGCAAGATGATACCAATGTGCCTCAACGTTATGCCATCAATGAAGGTAATGCGTTGAAACTTAAAGGAGCGATAAATGATTATCGGGAATTTATGATAGAGATTACCGGTGAGTCGCCTGCGGTGGATGAGGAGTTGCGTCAAACATTTGTTACGCCACGAGGTGTAAATGCAGAGGGGGATTCTATTTCTTGGGAAGATGCAATGTTTAATGAGATGCCGATGTGTGCATGTATCACTGTTTTGACTAAGTTGCAAAGTGATATTCGTCATTGTGAAGGTCGTGCTGTTCGTTACTTGTTGACGCAGACTGATGCTACGGATTTGCGTGTAAATAAGTTCAACGCGTATGTGATTCCAAATTCCGACTATGTAGTAAAAGGTAACGTGTATAAAGCACAAATTATTTTGGCTGCGATCGACTCTACTCGTGTACCTGAATACTATGTTAATGGCAAACAGTTGAAAGGTGATGGCTTGTTTGAAATGGTAGCAAATAGTGTGGGGCAGCAAAGAATATCAGGTAAGATAGGGTATATGGACAATCAGGGCGTGATGAAGTTCATTCCGTTTGAGCGTGAGTTTACTGTGGGTGAGCCAAGTGCTACGATTTCTAATACTGATTTGAATATTATGTATCGAGGGTATGAGAACCCATTTTCGATCTCTGTACCTGGTATAAGTAGTAATCAATTAGAGGTTAAGTGTAAGCAAGCTACTATAACGAAGAAGGATAATATTTGGGTGATTAAGCCTAGTGCAACATCGGCGGATGCATTGGATATTGAGGTGTATGCTAAGATCAATAATCGCGATGTGCTGATGGGATCCCACAAATATCGTATCAAGAATCTTCCTCGTCCAGATGTGTATTTCGAGATAGATGGTTATCCTACAGAGGAGTTGAAGATACCTTTCGTGAAATTGAGAAATCCAAAGAACAAGTTCATCGCTTCGTATGGAACGGATGGTTTGGTACAAGCTAAATTTGAGATTGTAAGTTTCGAAGTGCGCCTTCCTTCTGGTACAACGATTGCTGTGAAGGGCAATAAGTTTAACAAGCGTGCTTTGGATGCAATTGAAAATTTGCGCTTGGGAACATTGATCACAATAATGTCAATCAAAGCAAAAGGGCCTGATGGAAAAGAGGTCTCGTTGCGTAGTCTTACTATAGAATTATAAAGGAAAATATATTATGAAAAAATTAGTTTTTGTGATGGTTGCGCTTTTAAGCATTTCTGCTACTCAAGCGCAGATTAAAATTAATTATGATTCAATCAGAAGTTTGTATGAATCAGCAGCAAAGGCTTCTATATCGAATGAGGACTTGGCTACTCAGACGGCTCCAGTCTCCTTCTTGGATGAAAATGGTTTGATGCGTCCAGGTGCACAAGAACAAATTGCTACTGCGAACGCTCAACTTAGCGTTTTCCATCGTTTAGATGATGTGGTTTGGTCTTGTGAGGTGTATCGTATCGTAGATATGCGTTTTAAACAGAATTATCCACTTTATACTCCTCTCTCAGCCGATGACCCAGTAAATAGTTCATTGTTAAAAACAATGTTGATGGCTATTGGCAATGGTATGCCAGTTTTCTCAAAGTCAGAGACTGGTGATATTCGTCCTACTTTTAAATTTGCTAATATGCAAATTGGACCAGATGCTTTGAGTTTGTTGGATGCAGAGAGAGCCACAAATTATGATCAAGATGACGAAGAGAATAGAGCGTTTCAACGCGTATTGCGCCCAGATTCTCTCACTGGTAATCTTGTAGTAAATGCAAGTTCTTTCTCTGGTTATGCTAAAAACCAATTGAAGTATTTGATCAAGGAGGTTATCTTCTTTGACAAGCACTATTGCCGTCTATATTCAGAGATAGAGGCGATTGCTCCATTGCATGCTGAAAATGGAGATGCCGAGCTTAAGGATATGACAGCTACAGAGTCTATCTGGAATCAAATCCTTTTCTGGGTTCGATACAATGATTTCCGTCCATACATGACGCAAAAATATGTGTCGCCACGCGATAATGATTCAAAGCGAGTGACCTTTGATGATTTCTTTAGATTGAAACTTTATTCTTCGTATATCTTGGGTATTAATAATGTCTATGGCAGAATGGTTACAGAGATTGCAGAAAACTATGAAGATATACAAAGAGAGCAGAAAAAGATTGAAGTTGATTTGCTGAATATCGAGCAAGACTTGTGGGAATATTAATTAAGTTTTGGGCGGGTATTTTACCTGCCCTTTCTGCTATATAATGAAGCGTCGAGGCCTATTTAATATGCATTTTACCACCACGATTTCGGTTTCGTTGGTGTTGTTTCTCGTCGGTTTAGAGTGTGTAGTGCTGATGTCTGCGCGTGAATTGGTGAAAAGTTTGCGCGAAAATGTCACTTTGACAGTGGTGCTAGAAGATGAAGCCACTGAAGATGAGATTGCTCGTTTTGAAGAGCTGATGAAGAAAGCACCGTATGTGTTGGAGAGTAAGTATATCTCACGCGAAGAGGCATTACGGGAGCACATAACCAATCTAGGCGAAGATCCAAGTGAGTTCTTAGGGTATAACCCGCTGACAGATGCATTTGAATTGCGATTGAAAGCTAATTATACACCTGTCGATAGTATTGCCGCTATAGATGCACAATTATCAACTCTGCCATATATCAATCAGATAGTATATCAAACCGATATCGTAGATGTTTTGGATCGTAACATTACTGAAGTGTCGTTTATATTGTTGATCATAGCGGTGATATTGTTGGTGATAGCTTTGGTATTGATTGGTAATACCATTCAATTGCAAATCTATTCTAAGCGATTCTTGATCAATACAATGCGTCTTGTAGGTGCTACTCCATGGGTTATCAAGTGGCCTTTTATTCGTAGAAATCTATTGATGGGTGTAGAAGCGGCATTGCTAGCATGTGTGATGCTGGCAGGTGTATATTATTATAGTGTAAGTCGTGTGGGGATCACTTTATTCCCATTAACTAGTACGAATATAGGGTTCCTGATTTCGGTAGTTTTGTTATGTGGTTTGATAATTACATTCTTTGCTTCTCTTGCTGCTACTAACCGTTATATTCGAATGAAAACGAATAAGTTATATGAGATATAATCTTCCTAAATTAAATGCTATATTAATAGCCATCAGTTTGGTGGTTGTGGTTGTTGGTTTTGCTCTCATGGTAGGCGAACCAAGTGGTGTAACTGAATTTAATCCAGATATATTTTCTGTGCGTCGTATCACTGTAGGTCCAATGGTAGCTTTGTTTGGATTTTTAGTGATGATAGTAGCTATTCTCTATAAACCTCGCGATAAGAAATGAATTGTTGGGAAGCGTTAATTTTGGGGTTGGTTCAAGGACTAACTGAGTTCCTACCTGTTTCTTCGTCTGGTCACCTAGAGATTGGCCAGGAATTATTGGGCACAGCGGGAGAGGAGAATCTTACTTTTGCCATCGTGGTTCATACGGCTACAGTTCTTTCCACTTTAGTGATTTTGTGGAAAGAAGTGGCACAATTATTCAAGGGGACATTTACGACTCTCAAGTGGAATGAAGACAAGAATTATGTATCCATGATTCTAGTTTCTATGATTCCAGTCTTCGTTGTAGGTATATTCTTCAAGGAACAAGTAGAGAACTTCTTTGGTAGCGGTTTGTTGCTTGTAGGAATTTGTCTATGTATAACGGCTGTGTTGTTATATCTTAGTGAGTTATTAAGCAAACGCCGTGAAGGTATGGGTCATGAAGTGGGCTACAAGGATGCGATTATTATTGGTCTTGCGCAAGCCGTAGCAGTGTTGCCGGGTCTTAGCCGTAGTGGTACGACTATTGCGACAGGGTTACTCTGTGGCGTGAAAAAAGAAAGTGTAACCAAGTTTTCTTTCTTAATGGTCTTGATCCCTATTCTTGGAGAGGCATTCCTGGAACTATTGGATATGTTAACTGGTGAGGCGATTGTGGCGAGCATCGGAATAATGCCGTTGTTGGTTGGCTTTTTGGCTGCGTTTGCCTCAGGTTGTTTTGCATGTCGCTTTATGATTAATATAGTTCGCCGTCAAAAACTGATATATTTTGCTATATACTGCCTCTGTGCAGGTATTTTTGCCATTGTGTATGGACTTTGTTGAGGGAGAGATACTTGCATTTGATAAGCCCTATCGATGGACTAGTTTTGATGTGGTGGGTAAGGCGCGTTGGTTGTTGTGCCATAAGTTGGGAGTGAAGAAACTCAAGGTAGGGCACTCTGGTACTCTCGATCCTTTGGCAACAGGAGTAGTGGTAGTGTGTACGGGCAAGAAAACCAAACTGATAGACCAACTACAAGCCCATCAGAAGGAGTATGTAGCAACCCTTCAACTCGGAGCGACAACTCCTAGTTTTGATCTCGAAAAGGAGATTGATGCGACCTATCCTACCGAGCATATTACGCGCGAATTGATAGAGAAAGTCATTCCTACTTTTGAAGGAGAACAATGGCAAGTTCCGCCGATGTTCTCGGCAGTCAAAGTGGATGGTAAGCGCGCATATAAATTGGCTCGTCAAGGCGAAGAAGTGGAGCTAAAGGCTAAGCTTCTTGTGATTGACGAAATTGAGATACAAGAGTTTAACTCTGAGACGATGCAGCTCACCTTGCGTATTGTTTGCTCCAAAGGAACTTATATCCGAGCGTTAGCCCGTGATATTGGCAAGCGTCTTAATAGTGGCGCACACTTGATTGCTTTGCGTCGAACAAGAGTCGGCGAGATTCGTGTGGAAGATTGTATTACTTTTGAACAATTTACTAACTTGATAGATAATGAAATTAAGTAGCTTCAAATTCAGATTACCAGAAGAGCAGATTGCTCAATTCCCAAGTCGTTTCCGTGATGATGCTCGTTTGTTAGTTTTGCATGCAAAAACGGGTGAAGTAGAACATAAGGCAATGAACGATTTAGCTTCCTATTTCGATGAAGGAGATATAGTAATTGCTAATGATACGAAGGTTTTTCCTGCTCGTCTATATGCACAAAAAGAAAAAACCCTTGCTAACATTGAGGTATTCTTGTTGCGTGAATTGCAACACGAGAATCGCTATTGGGATGTGCTCGTAGATCCTGCACGCAAGATTCGTATTGGTAACAAACTTTTCTTTGATGAGGATGCTACTATCGTTGCTGAGGTAATCGATAATACCACTTCCCGTGGACGTACTCTGCGCTTCTTAACGGATTATGAGGGAGATGAGTTCGTTGCGCAATTATATGCTATGGGTACCACTCCGCTACCTAAATATATCCGTCGTCCTATGGATGAGGAGACGATGCTTCAATATGAAGAGATTTTTGGTGATTTGCCTGTAGATGAGATGGATGAGGAGCGTTACCAAACCGTCTTTGCTAAGCATATTGGCGCTGTGGCGGCACCTGCAGCAGGTATGCACTTCTCCAAGAATCTTCTCAAACGTCTTGAGATTCGTGGCGTAGAAACATACACTCTTACTTCGCACATGGGATTGGGTAACTTTAAGTCTGTAGATGTAGAGGATCTCTCTAAACATAAAATTGAAAGTGAGCAAATAAGTATCTCTAGTGAGCTCGTGCAGGCGGTAGATAAAGCGCATGCTGACTCCAAACGCATCTGCGCTGTCGGTACCGAAGTAATGCGTGCTTTGGAACATGTGGTTGGTACCAACGGACAAATCAAAGCATATGATGGGTGGACTAATAAATTTATCTATCCTCCTTACAATTTTACGGTTGCAAATGCATTCTTCGTGAATTTCTATATGCCTCAATCTTCTCAATTGATGATGGTGGCTGCATTTGGTGGACATGACAAGGTGATGAGTGCCTATAATCAAGCAGTTAAAGAAGGATATCGTTTTGGTGATTATGGCGATGCTATGCTCATCCTTAATGATTAACCACCACACAACAATAGACTACTCAATCTTATGACTGTGCGTATTGACGAGAGTTGGCGACAAGTCTTGCAACCCGAATTCGATAAACCATATTTCGAGTTGCTCACAGATTTTGTGCGCCACGCTTATCGTACTACGCAATGTTTTCCACCCGCAGGGCAGATATTTCGTGCCTTTGACCTTTGTCCCTTTGACCAGGTTCGTGTGGTGATTATTGGGCAAGATCCCTATCATGATGTTAATCAGGCCCATGGATTATGTTTCTCTGTCCAAGATGGTGTCCCTGTACCACCTTCTTTGGTTAATATCTACAAGGAACTTAATCGTGATTTGGGCAAGCCTATTCCCATTTCTGGTGATCTCACTCATTGGGCGGAGCAAGGTGTGTTACTGCTCAACGCTACCCTTACCGTAGAGGCCCACAAGGCGGGTAGTCACCAAGGTAAAGGGTGGGAAGAAGTTACAGATGCTGCTATACAAGCGCTTAATAATCAGCGATCTAATATCGTTTTTATGCTTTGGGGAAGCTACGCTCAACGTAAGGGGCAGTTCATTGACCGACGAAAACATTTGGTTTTGACGGCCGTTCATCCTAGTCCGCTGAGCGCATATCGAGGCTTCATTGGCTGTGGCCATTTTTCGCAAGCGAATAACTATCTTCTTCAACACGGACAAGCGCCAATTGCTTGGTAATATCATATTTATGAAAACTCTTCTCCTAATAGACGCATATGCGATGATTTATCGCGCGTACTACGCATTCATTCGTGCGCCACGCATGAACTCCCGCGGGGAGAATACTTCTGCTATTTTTGGCTTCGTTGTTACTTTCGAGGATCTTCTTAAACGCCTCAAACCTAGCCATATTGCGGTAGCTTTTGATCCTGCAGGTCCTACTTTTAGACATGAGGCTTTTGAGCAATATAAGGCGCAACGACAAGAGACACCTGAGGACATTCGTTGGGCTGTTCCCCGTATTAAACAGATCCTTCTTGCGATGAATGTTCCTGTGTTGGAAGTTCCTGGATATGAGGCTGATGATGTGATAGGTACTATTGCACACAAAGCAGAAAAGGTGGGCTTTGAGGTCTATATGGCTACCCCTGACAAGGATTATGGGCAACTTGTTACTGAACATGTTTTTATGTATCGTCCTCGCCATACAGGAGGATTCGAAAAACTCGGACCTCAAGAAGTATGTGAGAAATATGGCTTGACACATCAGTCTCAAGTGATTGATTTGTTGGGTTTGATGGGAGATAGTAGCGATAATATTCCTGGTTGTAAAGGCGTAGGAGAGAAGACTGCTGTTCAATTGCTCCAACAGTTTGGCTCGATTGAAAGTTTACTTGCGAATACAGACCAATTGAAGGGCGCTTTGCAACGCAAGGTTCAAGATCAAGTAGAGGACATCCGTTTCTCGCGTTTCTTAGCAACGATCAAAACAGATGTACCTATAGATTTTGATCCTGTTGCATTAGTATGTCAAGATAAGGATTGGGATAAATTGGCTCCACTATATCGGGAATTAGAGTTTAATTCCTTGCTCAAACAGGCTCCTGTCGAGCTTGCGAAACCTCTAGCAAAACAGACCAAGAAAGCTAAAACCCAAGAGGCTACGCTTGACTTGTTTGCTGCGCTTGAACCCGATCCCACTCCATTACCACTCCGAGAGGATACCGAGAGGATACCGAGTGAGGAACTCGTGGCTCAAGAGTCATTAGAGGGACGGCTGGTGAGTTATTTGCTTAACCCAGAGGTGGCATATAATCCTACTCAACCCATTCAATGGGAGGCGTTGAAAGCTGATTCTGCCTTGTGGAATTTGTATAATGAAGTGGAATTGCCATTGGCTGAGGTATTGTCTGAAATGCAGCAAGCGGGGGTTCGAGTGGATGTAGAGATGCTCAAGAGAGCAGAAGAGCAACTCAGCAAGGAATTAGCTACCCTTGAGCAAGGGATATACACGGCTGCAGGTGTGACTTTCAATGTCAATTCTCCCAAACAAGTGGGTGAAGTTTTGTTTGATCAACTGAAATTAGATGCGAAAGCGAAGAAGTCTAAAACTGGGCAATATTCTACCTCAGAGGAAGTGCTTTTAGGCTTGAAAGGCAAGCATAAAGTGGTGGGAATGATATTGGAATATCGTGAGTTGAAGAAACTGATTTCCACCTATATTTCTGCTCTGCCAACCTATATCAACCCAGAAACAGGAAAGATCCATACTACCTATAATCAGACAGTTACTGCTACGGGACGACTGTCATCTTCAAATCCGAATTTGCAGAATTTACCAATTCGCTCTGAGCGCGGACAACTGATTCGTGAGGCGGTTATCCCTGACGATGGTTGCGTTTTCCTTTCTGCCGACTATTCCCAAATTGAGCTACGTCTTTTGGCACATTTTTCACAAGATCCACATTTAGTAGAAGCTTTTCGTTCTGGAAAAGATGTGCATGCTGCTACAGCCGCAAAAATATTCAATGTTCCTTTAGAACAAGTAACCAAAGAGCAACGCCGTCAAGCCAAAACAGCTAATTTTGGCATCATCTATGGTATTTCCGCCTTTGGATTGGCGCAACAACTCGATTGCTCTCGTTCCGAAGCGAAAGCTCTTATTGATGGCTATTTTGCAGCTTTCCCAGGCGTAATTGACTATATTGACCGCCAAAAGCAGCTTGCCCGCGAACAGGGGTATGCCGTTACGCTCTTCGGACGCAAACGCTATCTTCCTGATATCCTATCGCATAACGCAACGGTTCGTTCCTTCGCAGAACGAAACGCAGTCAATTCCCCTATCCAAGGAACGGCTGCAGATATCATAAAAATGGCAATGGTCACTATTCATCGTAGATTGAAAGAAGAAGGATTAAGGGCCCAAATGATCATGCAGGTACACGACGAGTTGAACTTTAATGTTCCTCAATGTGAAGTAGAAAGGGTACGCGATATTGTCGTTAGTGAGATGCAAAATGTCGTCCATCTCACTGTCCCCCTCATCGCAGATTGTGGCATCGGAACAAATTGGCTACAAGCACATTAATACTGGGCACTTCCATTCTTTCTATAAATAGGATACATCCCAATGTGTCCTATTTTTTTATAGCCATTTCCCAAGATATTTTCTTCGTTTCTGGGTATCTTTACCTATTTTTATATATTTTGTCTTAAAAATTTGCATATATCTAAACTTTTCTGTACCTTTGCACTCGCTAATATTTAGTTAGTGATTACTTAGTGATTAGTTAGTGATTAACGTAGATATCCGTAGAAATACACTAGAATATATAATAAATTTTCAAACCATGGCAAAATCAAACCTTATTTTCCCCGTCGATACGCTACGCGGAAAAATCACAAAGAAAAGTAAAACTATATTTCGTCGTAAATCAGCATACGATGAAAATGGTAATATCATTGGCCAATGCGCACAAGAGTCTTATGTGGTAGAAAATCCTCGCGATTGGAAGAAAAATCCACCTAAAGGCGCTGAAAAGCAACGCCATGACAATTGGACCATCGCTTGCCAAAGGGCTAAAGTGGAACTCCAAAACGAGACGCTTGCAGCTGCTTGGAAACAACGCTTCCAAGCACAACTCAAAACTCCAGAGGCAGATGCTCCTATCGATCCTAAGACCCGTAAACCAAAAACTTATATACGTTTAGACTGTTTTGTACGTGCGGCTATATTCCGTTCGCTGCAAGCATAATCTTATAATCGTTTATGGGTAAAATGAATGCCGTTTTGGTGGGACTGATTACGCCTGCCCAAAACGAGGAACGAACCAAAGAATATCTAGACGAGTTGGCCTTCTTAGCGGATACCAACAACACCAATTGTGTCAAGCGTTTCGTACAACGACTTGACTATCCTAACACATCTACTTATGTGGGTGAAGGTAAATTGCAAGAGATTAACGAATATATCCAACGCTTTGCGGATACCGATGATTTTATAGATATGGTGATCTTTGATGATGAACTATCGCCTCGTCAGCTTCGCAATATCGAAAAGGCCCTCAATGCGCACAACCAAAACGAGATCAAGGACAATCACAAACAACCTGTTCGTGTGATTGACCGTACGATTCTCATCCTTGAGATCTTCCTTCATCGTGCCCAAACATCCTATGCTAAGACGCAGGTGGAGATGGCCCATTTACAGTATATGCTCCCTCGTCTGACACGAATGTGGTCACACTTGGACCGTCAACGAGGTGGTGGTACTACTAGCCGTGGTATGGGTGAAACTCAGATTGAGGCGGACAAACGAATCATTGGACAGCGTATCGCTCTTCTCCGTGAGGAACTTAAGAAGATCGACCGACAAATGGCTACCCAACGCCAAAATCGTGGTAAGATGGTGCGTGTAGCACTTGTAGGATATACCAATGTGGGTAAATCCACAATGATGAACTTGCTTAGCAAATCTGATGTCTTTGCAGAGAACAAACTCTTTGCTACCCTTGACACTACTGTACGCAAGGTGACTATTGAGAATCTTCCATTCTTGCTCTCTGATACGGTTGGATTTATTCGCAAACTACCGCACCATTTGGTGGAGTCTTTCAAATCTACTTTGGACGAGGTGCGCGAGGCTGATTTACTAATTCATGTGGTGGATATCTCACATCCTAATTTTGAAGAGCAATACGAAGTGGTGGAGCAGACCATTAACGAACTTTTGACCAAGCAGACTGAGATTAAAGAAGCAGATCCTTGGTCCAAGAAGCAGAAGTCTAATAAGAAAACGGAGAAGACAGTTGCGCAGATCCCTCGTATTGTGGTATTTAATAAGATTGATGCCTTTACATATACTCCGAAGGAGGAGGATGATCTCACCCCAATCAAGCGTGAAAATATCTCGCTCGAGGAGTTGCAACGTACATGGATGTCTAAATTGCATGATGATTGCATTTTTATTTCTGCACGACAAAAAGTGAATATAGAGGAACTGAAAACTCTCTTCTATGAGCGTATCAAAGCTATTCATATTCAACGATATCCATACAACGATTTCCTTTTCCAGCAATACGAATAATCCAACGAATATGGCGATTCATATCCAAAATCTTAATAAATATATAGGCAAGCAACATGTGCTTCGTGATGTTAATCTCGCGATTGGGGATGGAGAGGTGGTCGGACTTCTAGGCCCTAATGGGGCAGGCAAATCTACCCTTATGAAAATAATGGTGGGAGTTTGGGATGCTTCTGATGGAGAGGTCAACGTCCCATCATCTGTGGGGTATCTGCCAGAGCAAAATCCGCTGTACGAAGATATGTATGTCCGTGAGTATCTGCGCTTTTTCGTAGAACTCCGTACCAATAGCCAATTGCCAATGTCCCATAGCCAACTAGTCGAAGACCTCGTCGAGCGAGTGGGACTTACTACAGAAGCCAACAAGAAAATTGGTCAGCTCAGTAAGGGATATCGTCAACGTGTAGGCCTTGCGCAAGCCATGATTGGTAATCCCGAACTATTGATTTTGGACGAACCCACTACAGGTCTTGACCCTAACCAACTAGAGGATATTCGTACACTCATTCGTGATATGGGTAAAGATCGCATGGTTATCCTATCTACTCATATCTTGCAGGAAGTCAAGCTGATGTGTACGCGTGTGATTATCATTAACCATGGCGAAATAAAGGTGGATAAACCCATCAGCGAGATAGAGGATTTGGAACAAACCTTCCGCGAAGCCACACAATACTAAACAACACTACACCACACTAAACAACACTACACAATGCTAAACAACGACTTTGATATAAGGGGACAGATGACGGAGAAGGAGCAAGACAACGCCCTACGTCCGTTATGCTTTGATGACTTTGCTGGTCAGGCCAAGATCGTGGATAACCTACGCATTTTCGTTCAGGCAGCTCGTATGCGTGGCGAAGCTCTAGATCATGTCTTGCTATTTGGTCCTCCAGGATTGGGTAAAACTACTCTTAGTAACATCATTGCCAATGAACTGGGAGTAGGCTTTAAGGTGACCTCAGGTCCTGTATTGGACAAACCAGGCGATTTGGCGGGCTTGCTCACCTCGCTTGATGATAACGATGTGCTCTTCATTGACGAGATTCATCGTCTATCGCCTATAGTGGAGGAGTATCTCTATTCCGCAATGGAGGATTATCGCATTGATATTATGATAGATAAAGGTCCTTCTGCACGCACTATTCAGATTGATCTTAATAAGTTTACGCTTATTGGTGCAACTACTCGTAGTGGTTTGTTAACCAGTCCGTTGCGTGCGCGTTTTGGTATCAATTGCCACTTGGAATATTATGACTCTCATGTCCTTGCGGGCATTGTAGAGCGTAGTGCTCGTCTCCTCGGTATTCATATCGACAGCAAAGCGGCAGCGGAGATCTCTCGTCGTAGTCGTGGTACCCCACGTATTGCCAATGCCTTGCTTCGCCGTGTACGCGACTTTGCACAAGTGAAGGGTAACGGAGCCATCGATTTGGAGATTGCACGCTATGCGTTGGAAGCTCTCAATATTGACACCTTCGGTTTAGATCAGATTGATAATAAACTGCTTAGCACCATTATTGATAAGTTCAAAGGTGGTCCTGTAGGCTTAAACACTATCGCTACCGCGATGGGAGAAGATGCAGGGACGATTGAGGATGTGTATGAACCATACCTTATCAAGGAGGGCTTTATCAAACGCACTCCTCGTGGTCGTGAGGCGACAGAGTTGGCGTACAAGCACCTTGGTAAAACACCACTCATCAATGGTCAAATAACCTTGGAGTTCTGATATGAAGCAATACAAAGCAGTCTTTATCGACTGGGATGATACGATAGGGGATTTTATTGGCGCAGCGAAATTGGCGCTTCAGGAGATGTACGACAAATACCACCTCTGCGACTATTTTGCTTCGTGTGAGGAGTTTGTTTCCCTCTATAAACCCCATAATATTGAATTGTGGGATAAATACGGCAAAGATCAGGTTACTAAGGCCTTTCTTCGCATTGATCGTTTCCTTTGGCCCTTGCTACACGGTAGTAAAGTTTCTCCACGAATACAATCCTACACTACACTACACAATCCTACACCACACTACACCACACTTGTTGCTCTTGCCGAGCAACTGAGCGAGGACTTCTTACATCTTACCACAGCGCATTTCTCATTGCTACCAGGAGCAGAGGAATTGGTGCGCTATTTGGCAAGGAAATATCCGTTGACGGTTGTAACCAATGGATTTGTGGAAGTGCAATACGAGAAGTTTGATAAAAGCGGACTGCGTGACTGTTTTGCGCATATCGTGTTGAGCGAAGAAGTAGGTTGCCAGAAACCCAATCCACGTATTTTCGAGGAGGCATTGCGCATGAATGGCTTGCAAGCCGAAGACGTCGTAATGATCGGCGACTCATGGAACTCCGATATCCAAGGTGCTATCAATGCAGGTATTGACCAGATTTGGATTCGTAAATCCCAAGACCCGCTCCCCGAAGGACAGAGCGCTACTTACCTTGTCCAATCCCTCTCCGAAGTGATGGAGATATTGTAAACCAACAAGCTACCTTTCATCTACCTACCTTTTACGGGTTCATACTATGAGATTACTATGAGATTAGTATGTGATTACTATGTGATTTAGACCACATCCATAGAGCATGTGACTAGAATTACTAGTATGGCTAGTGTCACTACATTCTATTTAGTCTATTGCTATCTGCGCAAACTGCGATTTCTGCGAATTGTGCGAATTCGCATAATTCGCACAATTCGCAATTTGCGCACTTATTTTTCAATAGTCACTATCATTCATTATCAATAATTTAAAGAATAGGACGCTCCTCTCCACGGACTTCCTACGGACACTTCCACTGCCATTTTCAAACCTCCTCAAAAAGTCCGCAGAAATTGATTCCAAGATCCTTTCTCCTTGAAAATCAATGCTGCATTCTTAATTGCGCAGAGTGGCATTATTGACATTTTCGGCACTTTTAATAATGTCAAAATGCCAAAAATGCCACTTCCGCCACATGTCGTTTTTATATTTTATGTGCGGTTTCTGCGGTTATTGCAGTTTTCACCTTTCCGTTTCCCGTTTTACAAAGGAGTGCTTGAATACGAGCATTGATACGAGCAAGAAGAATAACAATATAAAAAACTCACCCCGCAAATCCGATGACTTGCAGGGTGCGAAAACTATATTTGCAAAATTTTATAGATCCTTAACGAGACGGACAGACTGACCGCAGCAGCGAATGTAGGGGTACGGATCCGCATAATCTGCTTCAAAATGGAAGCAGTAGGCCCCAGTGGCAGTGCCCTCAGTGGCAGTCGCAGACCAAGGGATGCAGTAGGCCTGCACTATACTTACTCGTGTACCATAGCGCCCCCCTGCCGCAGGCAAGAATACTGCACCTGCGGCTTCGAGTTTTGACCATTGGTCGGCTGTGAAAGATTGATACTGACCATACGCCTCTACATTATTATCACTATGAAAACCTGATTTAAATATAATTCCATTTGGGCATGTCCAATTGTCGGGCAACAAAATAAAACCATTTACACTATTAACTTGTGCTATACCTTTGAGGTTATCTGCATTGCTACGATTGAAAACCACATAATACCACTCTTCTAAAGTCAATGTACGCCATGTATTAGGAGCGTCAGCACCGATTTGGTTTGTACCCCAATCTACAAATGAACCTAAATAATCGTTGTCATCAGTAGAAGTGCTTACACCAAAGTTAGTTGCACTTGTACTCCAACCGAACAAATCTATCTTTTCTGCTAATGCAGTACCTTCTTTACTATCACCACGAGTTGGATCTGATTCTACACTACCACCTATTACATTATCCGTACCTATCATATCCCATTGATTTTCAGCAAATGACCATGTATCGGTAGATTGGGTGTACTGCAAATTACCAGGCGAGAAGGTCACCGTCTTACCCCCTGCTACGGAGAATACGCCAATACCCGTGGAAGGAGTTGTTGGTTCTTCTGGGATGTCAGGTGTTTCATTGGTTGTAACATCTTTGACTAAACGAACAGAATGGCCACTATCGCGATAGTCGCGGTTATCCAAATGCGCACGATCTGCAAAGATTCTGAAGTTATACGGGCACATCTCACTATACTCTGTAGCAGACCAATAGCGGCCAAAGTACTGCTCAGAGTAAGTATCTGCGCCGATGCGGATGCCCGCAGCGGGCAAGAATACTGCGCCAGCAGCTTCGAGTTTTGACCATTGGTCGGCTGTAAAGGTTTGGTGCTGACCATATACCACCTCAACAGAATAACTATGGAAACCAGATTTGAAAGTAACACCTGATGGGCATGTCCAACTATCTGGCAACAATATCAAACCATTCACACCATTGACCTGAGCTACACCTTGGAGAGAAGACGCATTAGAACGAGCATTTATCAAATATTCCCACTCATCCTTTGACAAAGTACGCCATGTATTAGGAGCGTCAGCACCGATTTGGTTTGTACCCCAATCTACAAATGAACCTGAATAATCGTTGTCATCAGTAGAAGTGCTTACACCAAATTTAGCAGAACCCGTATTACCGCTCCACCCAAACAAATCCAACCAACCATTGTAAGTAGGAGAAATATTTTCATTTGCATTACCTATATAATCCAACTGACTTGGGGCAAAACGCCATTCATTGTTCGCAGGATGATACTGCAAATTACCAGGCGAGAAGGTCACCGTCTTACCCTCTGCTACAGAAAAGACACCTATTCCTTGATATATATATGAACCCACTTCATGCTCTGGCATAATCATGGCCTCAGTAGCAGAGAATGTAGCACTACTATTTTTTGTGAGAGTTTTGATAATTGTGCTGTTATCATCCGCATAAATATCCACGGTGAAACCATCTGCCCATTCGCCTGCAGGCACAACAATGTAGAATAAAGTAGCTTCATTCGTAAGTGTCACACCAGCGCAATCAAGGGTATAAGTCTTGCTATTAGCAGGATTAGTCAACACAATCTTACCCAATGCATCACTACCTGTAAGTTGCAAACCAAGTAGCGCATGTTGAGCTTTGAGCACAAATCCATCATCAATTGTTCCATCATCTGCCACCATCTTCAGCAACCCTTTGCCAAAACCATCCTTCACATATGTTTGCAAACTAAGGTCAGGGTCTGCAATTGGGTATTGCACACTATAGGTAACACCGTCAGCAGGCATAGTTCCCGTAAACGTTGCTTGCGCAGAACCAGCACCGCTTGCAAGAGTGAAGGTATCCGACTTATCACCTACTATCACTTTTATTTCGTCGCCTGTGTCCCAAGTCAGATCAATCTGCGTACCAACGTCTTTGCCCGAGATACGTTGCTTGCCAGGAAGGTGGTTAGCCCCTGCGTTGGGCATGTGGGCTGTGATACTTACTTCTTGACCCGCTTTGAATGGAGTTCCTACTTCGTTGTTAGGAGTACATGCTGCAAACAATACAGCAATAAGAACAAAAGATATATACTTTTTCATATTTATTACCATTTTTTTAAACAAAAATTACTTACCAAGTACCATTTCCTTTACCTATAGACTGTAAAGAGCCACTTGCTTGCTTAGAAATAACACCAGATGCACATAAAATTGCGGTTTCTACTTTTAGCATAACCGTACTCGGAGTTTGATACATTTTCTTCATAATCAATCAATTTGTGGGAAGTTAGCTCCAAACGCCCCGTTGGTATAATTATAGAAAAAGCGTGGAACCTCTTTTTGCTTATTCCCTAGTTTGAGGTTCCTGCAAGACCCTGTAACAAGAATAAACAATGAATGCCCACGCCGATATGTTAATCGTTGTGAGCACACAACGGATTAAACACACCAAGGGGCATTTATCGCTCTCTTGCTTTGGGTTACGAAATTTTGCAGGATTCCAAACTACCAAAACAAGCGCCAATAAACGCCTTTTATTATGTCTGCAAACTTAGTTTGCGCTGCAAAGGTACTACAAAAAATGCACATACGCAAGTAAAGCGAGCAATTCTACATAAAAAAGATAGATTCATCTATCTCATCCATTACCCACCACTCGCTCAAGCTCGCTTGAAAGCGAAGTGTTGGAAAATGGATGACGGAGGGCGTTTTTATGAATTATTGTGAGAGAACTGGAGTATGGGCTGCATTTCGCGAACGTAGCTACGAGATGAAGAAGCTCCTGAATGGAGCTTTGATAGTGAGCGCCTGACATAACTCCTATGGCAGGACTCAAGCGAACGGGAGAACAAAAAGGCTTTATTGGAAGGATTTTGTGTTGTGATTAAAGCCAAGGCAGATGTTCGAAGATACTACAAAATTTGCGGATGTGCAAGAAAAATCACATTTTAACGCGATTTTTCTTGTGTAAGGTGTAAGGTTAGAGTGTAAAGGCAAGGCTACTTTGAGGGTGATTCTATATGGAAGGTTGCTGAATGACCTAAGAATAACCTATAAATAACCTAAGAATCACCTAAGATTTATAGGTACATTTGAGTGACGGACTATCTTGACTAGACCTGAAAAAGGTTGCCAAATAAACTGAAGAAGAAATACCTAATAAGGAAAAAGATTACGAACATAATGACAAATAACGTATATCTGCCATTATGGCAGTCTTGAGATATATGGCACGGAGATTGTAAGAATAGTATTACGAAGTAATAAAATTAGACTATGACAAAGAATAAAGATAAAAAACAAGTAGAGCAACCTGTTGAAAATCAGGTTGAAAAGGAAACTGTAGAAACAGTAAACAACACTGAGGCGGTGAATGACGCTGAAGCGACTGCAGCCGAAGAAGTGGCAGGGACCGATCAATTGCAAGCCAAAGTGGCAGAACTCGAGGCACGTGTGGCAGAGTTGGAAGATCTCAAACTGCGCCAAATGGCAGAGTTTGACAATTTCCGTCGTCGTACCAACAAAGAGAAACTTGAACTCATGACTACCGCAGGCGAGCGCATCTTCAAAGATATGCTCCCTCTTGTGGATGACTTTGAGCGTGCTAAAGTGGCGATGGAGAAAACAGATGACATCGAGGCTGTGCGTCAAGGTATTGAACTCATCTATAGCAAGTTCGTAGGTTTCTTGGCAGCAAACGATGTGAAAGCAATTGACACAACAGACGCAGACTTCAATACTGATTTGCATGAGGCAATCACTACTTTTGCTGCCGGAGAAGATAAGAAAGGCAAGGTAATCGACTGCACACAAAAGGGTTACACCTTGGGCGAGAAAGTGATTCGTTTCTCTAAGGTCGTTGTGGGAGAATAAATTAGACCGTCCTGCGGACTGTTAGAAGTTAGACCGTGCAAAGCACTGTTAGAAGTTAGACTCTTGAATCTAACAACAACGTGGTCTAACAGCAAAGCGGTCAAACAACGGAGTGGTCTAACAATGAAATGATCAAATATAATTATGGCAGAGAAAAGAGATTATTACGAGGTGCTGGGCGTGGGTAAGACCGCAACAGCAGACGAGATAAAAAAGGCATATCGCAAGAAAGCGGTACAATATCACCCTGACAAGAATCCTGGTGACAAGGCTGCGGAAGAGAAGTTTAAAGAGGCTGCGGAGGCATACGAGGTACTTTCTGACCCACAGAAACGTCAGCGCTATGATCAATTTGGTCACGCAGGTATGGGTGGCGCAAGCGGCTTTGGTGGTGGCGGCATGAACATGGAAGATATCTTCTCGCAGTTTGGTGATCTATTCTCAGAATGGGGCATGGGAGGCGGAGGATTCTCCTGTTTCTTCGGCGGCGGCAGTCGTGGCGGCGGTCAGAGAGTGCGTCGCGGTAGCGACTTGCGCGTGCGCGTGCGCGTTACTTTAGAAGAAATAGCCACGGGCGTGGACAAGAAAATCAAGGTGAAGAAGTTGGTTAACTGTTCACACTGTAATGGTTCGGGTAGCGCCGATGGCAACGTGGAGACCTGCCCAACTTGTAAGGGTACGGGGCGCGTAGTGAGTGCGCAACGCAGTATCTTTGGCATGATGCAGGTGCAAAATGAGTGTCCAAATTGCCATGGCGAGGGCAAGATCATCAAGAATAAATGTACGCATTGCCAGGGAGAAGGCGTGGTTCGTGAGGAAGAGATCATAGAGATTCATATCCCTGCAGGCGTGGCAGGCGGCATGCAGATACCTGTGCAAGGCAAGGGTAATGCTGCTCCTCATGGCGGCGTAAACGGCGATCTGCTCGTGCTCATCGAGGAGGAAGAGCACAAGGATTTCTTGCGTGACGGTAGCGACTTGGTGTATAACCTGCTGCTGGATATGCCCACAGCCATCTTGGGTGGACAGGTGCAGATTCCAACCCTGCAAGGCGAGGCGAAGATCACTATCAGTCCGGGTACACAACCAGGTAAGGTACTTCGTATGCGCGGTAAGGGACTACCTATGATTGACAATTATGCGCGTCAGTACGGCACAGGCGATATGCTGATCAATGTGGGCGTGTATATCCCAGAGCACCTAAATAAGGAGGAGAAGAAGGTCATAGAGCAACTGCAAAAGAGCGAGAATGTACGACCTGGCAGCAGCGATAAGAAGAATTTCTTTAAGAATTTGTTTGGATAGACCGCCTTTTGCTCTTAGAAGTTAGACTTATGAAAAAGACTATTTTATTGATAATGAGTATTTGCCTCAGTGCGTTGGTGCGTGCTGAGGTTTTTCCATCTTTTGGAGTGGATAGCGTAGGAAGTCAATTCTTTCGCGAGTGGTACATCAATGGCGATTTAGGTCACTATTTGGACAACTATTCCGATTATGTGATTTACGAAGCTGAGACTACTGGTGAGTGGAACTTGGGTGACCAAAATGTATTTTCCATTTCGGGCAACTCTTTCCGCCAGAACAAATATACTTTGAATGGCATGCGCATTGATAGCCGCTACCAAGTGGGTAGTACAATGCTATATACCAATATGTTACGAACAAATTATGCGTTGGACTACCACGAGGGAATAATGCACTTTTCGGATGATGCGTTGCAGCAACAATCACTCACATTGAAAGGGAATGCTGGTAATTTGGGTGGTATCTCACCTGGTACATGTGAGTTGATCAATCTCTTTCACTCTTCTGGTGAGGAGCGCACTATGGATAGTCGCCCTATCGAGATGCGTAACCATGTGATAGGTGCGGGTGGAGTAGAGGCGAGTTTTGCTATTCCTGCGTACGGCAAGCGCTACTACCAACATGCGTATGTACATTACGGCTGGCGCACACAGACAGCGTTTGACCATACAGGTATTTCTGGTATGTATGCAAGTCCCTATTACACAGCTCAATTAGATGGTGAATTACCAATGCCAAAGAATAATGTATTGGACAAACTGAATTACTATTTTGTGACACAGGGCAGAGGTGATCTGTATTCAGAATTCCTGTATAATTGCAACGAAGTAGCAGATTTGCAGGCATATACTGCTGCGTTGTACGGAACGAAGAGATTCGATAACGGCGGAGAATTGGTGGCAGGTTTGAGTTGGGCATTGAGCGATGTCAAGCATGATAGTTTGGAGTTTGCTCGTAACCTATTGGATCATGATGGCGAAGCGTTTGACCCATGGTATGCCGATGGCAAGACGAATGAAGCTAATTTATCTGTGCAATACGATCAACAACTCTTGCCATGGCTGCGTGTGCATGCCGATGGGTATAACTCGTTGGTGCATTTCAGTCCATCTACTACCGCGTGGAGTAACGATGTGTATATGCAGAGTATTGCAGATAAAACGCGCACTGCATTGTATACATATCATTGGAAAGCGAATGCTTATGCGGCAGGTCTGTTGGAGAATGAGGCAAAAATTATAGCAGAATATGAGTTAGCTCGTGGTTTACGCTTACAAGCGCACTTGGGTGTTTCTTTGGACGGAGTGCTGCTGAATGGCAAGTCAGTAGTTAGTCCTAACTGGTTGGCAAAGTTCGCATTGGATTGGAAACCAAATTGGTGGTTCCAAATGGGGTTGAACCTCTCTCACAATCGCATGAGTTATACAATGAACGAGGTACAATACCTGAGTAATGACTATATGAACGGCGAAATTCGCTATGCAGATGGCACTTTACTGGCAACAACTGGCGGCAAGTATCATGCCATAGGTAAGGGGCTATGGGCGCATCAGCCTTCTTATGCGGTATTGGATATCCCTATTCGTTTTACTTTTGACAAAAAATCACGTCATCAATTCTCGTTGTGGTCAAGTATTCGCAAGTATTACAACATGTGGTTCACAGATTATACTGATGGGTTGGATGCGAATATGTTTGCCGCAAATGGCTTGTATTATTGGCGAGAGGGTGAGAAGCATTATACGGTAGGTACGCAACCCTTGGACTTGATGAGCGGTACGGTAGGTGGTCGTACACCATACTACATGTCGAATGTGGCAAAGTACTCGTATACTGGAAAGAAGGTGTTTGTGAGTCTTTCTTGGCAAAGTTATTTGATGGCAGGATTATCCACGATTGGTAATGGCCCGCTGCATAATAATATCGGTGTGTTGGGAGAGTCTAGTGCCAATCCAAATGCGTATAGAGTTGCTCGAGAGGGTAACTTACCATATCAAGGTAATAGTCGTCTGAATCAGGATAAATCCTTTATCTTGCGTTTGCAAGTGACATATAATGCTTGTAAGTATTTCTCTGTAAGTTTGAATGGAAAATTCAAAGATGGTCAGCCTTTCTCTAACTTTATTGCCGAACCATACTCGGTGAATGGATATAAGCAAGTGGCCATTTGGAATGATGATGCCAAAGGTATTAACATGAGTAATAAGGCTTTTGGTAAACGCGAAGATGCTTTCTTTAACTTTGATCTGCGTATGACAGGTCGTTGGTGGATCAAGCAAATACCATTCCAATTAGATGTCACATGCTATAATATCTACGATTTTGGTACAGCTCTAACGGAATATGTGTTTGATAAATATAATCACCCTACATATCCATACTGGACGAATGATCGTGGCATGCAGAGTATGCACGAAAGCCGTACGTCTATGTCATTGTGTATCCCTCGTGGTTTGTTGATGACTCTCCGCATCGGATTGGAGGCGGATAAGCACCATCCACATACACCATAATATAATCCCATCAAACCGACCGAACATACAGTCGGTAAGCATATTGAGGGCGTAAAGTGTAAGCAGTATGACTGCTGACTTACGTCCTCTTTTTGTATAGAAAAGAGGAATGCTAATCCATGCTAGGATAAAAAATATCATACCAGGAATACCGATTTCTATCCATTCTTCAAGGTGTTGATTGTGTGTGGCATAGCAGCGTTGAGTATAATGCTGCAATCCTGCTTCGGTGTATTTTTTTTGCAAATAAGGCGTGCTTTGTCCTGCACCTAAACCATACAATGAATAATCTTTTGGTGAGTCTAATGCGGTCCCCCAGATGTTCAAACGAACATTCTCACCCTTCTCAACATTTCGAATAGATAATAATCGTGTATAGTTAAAATCTTGCATACGAGGGTGTTGGCTCAATGCAAATAATCCTACTGCGCATGCGAATATAATAAGTGCAATCTTATAGCGAATATGGCGGATAGGTAATTTATATAGCAACCATATAGAGATTAAGGCAACACCTGACAGGATAGATGCTCGAGAGCCCGTTGCTATTATAAAACTGATCATCATAACTATTCCACCAATAATCAGGAACCATCCTTTATATTTACCAAATTTGCTCAAGACATCTTTGCGGACATATAAGAGTGCCATTATACCCATCATTTCCGTACTACAAAGGAAGAGACGGTGCTTGATGCAGGATATTTTATCTGCAAAAAAGTCAAATGTAAGTGGTTTGAGAAGGTGAGGTACTGTCTCATTATTAAATATATTAGCGTTGAAAACCCAAAAGAGTGTGAATGTGTATATCACGACTGCAGCAACGCATGATATGGCAAGTACTTTGCAGATTTTTTTCCAATCATATAGCGAGTTTACTCCCCAGATACCTACAGGAACAAGTAATCCAAAGAAAAGGTATCGCTCTAGCTGCCAGCCATAAGCATCTATATTTGCAGCCCAAAGACCAGAGATAATCTTCCATAAATACCATGCGCCAAACAGCAAGAATGGTATTGCTTTACGCCAATCCTCCTTACTTGGCTTGGTACAAAAACGTCCTTCGAATACCCATGTAGCAAACCACGCCACACTTGCATAACGCAGAAAGATTTGCGGAAAAGGCAACAGAGCTACGGTTACTAAGAAGAGTGTATAGTTGAGTTGTCCGACAGTAGACTGGTATTTTTGTAGAAAATTAGTCATATAGATTTGTTATTCCTTGTTTGGTATGTTTCCTCCAACGATGTGTAATGATATAGTTGATGGCAAAGTCCTTATCTATGCCTAGGGCTTGCGCAAAACTAGCGCCAAGGATAGAGAGTGCTTCTTTATCAATATTGAGTCGTTCGAATAGTTGTAATCCCTTCTTAAGTGGCATTTTTCTATAAAATTTGATACGATTGAGATCAATGATCTCAATTTTGCTACCATCTTCATTGAAAAGTATATTCCCACCCGAATAATCTTGATGAAAGACTCCGCGTTGGTATAATTCCGCAGTAAATCGTCCGATGGCTTGTAGAATCAGTTCGCGATTTGGAAATGTTTTGTTGTGAATCAAATCATTGAATGTGTATTTGCACTCCGATTCTTGGCATACATACCAGCTTTCGCGGAGTATGCCACAATAACGCACTTCGCGATAGGCGATAGGTTTCGGAGTGAGCGTGTCCAAGCTTTGAGCGTATGCGTAGCTGCGTTGTGCCTTTGAAGGGCAGAACCATCCATAGATTATGCCTCTCCAGCAAGATGGAGTAGCAAACTGCTTGGAAATAAATCCGTTATGTCTCCTGAGAGTGTTTCGCTTGGCATAAATAATCTCTCCTTTCTCCCAATCAGAATACTCCCCCTGCTGTCTTTCGCTGCGGAAGAAGTTGATAAAACGCGACCATGAGCGGTGGTAATGCAAGGGACCTCCAAGGTATTGTTTAAGGTATTCCGGATGACGACGATTAATCGCATCTACGATAATCTTTTTTCGCCCTTTAGCAAGAACCCGTCGAGAATTGATAGATATTCGGTAATAGAATAGCACTTCATCAAGTTTGTGGAATGTTCCACCTAACTCCATCATGCTCAACCAAAAATCCCAATCCTCACGGTAGATTTCTTCTTCGCAATATCCGCCGCATCGTTCCCAATCTACTTTACGATATAGAGCTGTGGCTGGAATCATGTTTTTGCGAGCAAGTAATGAATGATTGAATTTGGGTAATTTCCATTCTTTATCTACAAATCCAAACATCCAACAGCGGCATCCAACAACACGAATGTTGTTATTGTTTTCAATGACTTTGACTGCTTTCTCAATCAAAGTGTCTGCGATTTTATCATCTGCATCAACGGGGAGAATATATGTACCTTTAGCTGTTTTGATTGCAGTGTTTCTGGCTGCAGAAACTCCTCTGTTCTTCTGCGCAATCACTTGACATTCAGTATGTAGCTCGCAATATTTTTGTGCAATTTTTAGACTGTCATCACTGCTCCCGTCATCTACCATCACTATTTCTATAGGGCGATAAGTAGATGCTATAATACTATCTAGCGTCTCTGTCAGAAAAGGCGCTGCATTATATATAGGCACTATGACACTCACTAATGGCTTCATATGCGGTCTCTCTTTTGTGTGATTTTTCGCCAATAGTAAAGCAATGGATTGGTATATTTCAACCGTTTCCAAGGGCGTGATGCATGTGGAAAATGTAGAACAGGATTGTCCAACATGAGTAGATTACATAACCCCAGTGCTAACGACCAGTGAGAAATGGTGACGTCGTACCAATTCTTTGTTGGGTCAAGCTGGTGGAAATCTGCTTTATGCAGCAACTCGTTGGTGAGCAATGTGCAGCAAAACGAGAATCGCTTTTTGGTGGCAAAAGTTTGTCTATTGATAAAACGATAGCGCAAACGACGCAAATAATGATATGGGAAATTATATTCGCTATTTTCATCTATAGTGACGGCTGCCACCATACCAACTCCTTCTTCCACTTTTGCTAGCATGCGATTGAGTGTATCGGGTTGGATAATTACATCACTCTCAACTATCACCAAATGTTTGCCTTTATCTAGTGCTTCCTCTTGCGCCATCTGCAATACCAATCGATAGTTGGGCGAAGGATGGTCGGTCAAATCGGAGATATGCACTACTTGAATGCTTTTCTCTTTTGCTATCTGATCAAGCCGTTCGGCATTTTCCTGCAACGAGTTGTCGTCATAGACGCATACAGTATGTCCGCTAGCCACTATTGCACGAATCGCCTTTTCTGCGATTTCGATAGAGTCTTTTACCGGCATGATGATATGTAGATCACATGCTTGCATTTATTCTTCCACTCTAGTCTTTTTCTTCAACTCAAAATCTCGTCCCAAGTAGTTCTTTCTTACTATCGGATTGGCTGCTAGTTCTTCTGGTGTGCCGTGGAAGAGGATCTTGCCTTCGAACAAGAGATACGCACGGTCAGTAATCATCAGCGTCTCATCCACATTGTGGTCGGTAATCAAGATACCAATATTCTTATCCTTCAATCGCCATACCACGTCCTGAATTTCTTGAACCGCAATTGGATCCACGCCGGCAAATGGTTCGTCCAGCATCACAAACTTAGGCTCAATAGCCAAACAACGTGCGATCTCTGTACGACGGCGCTCGCCGCCTGACAGACGGTCGCCCAAGTTCTTGCGAACATGTCCCAAATTGAACTCCTTGATGAGTTGCTCCAACTTTTCCTTTTGATATTCTTTGGTAAAATTAGTCATCTCCAGTACCGATAGAATATTGTCCTCTACGCTCATCTTACGAAATACACTTGCCTCTTGTGGCAGATAACCAATGCCCAATTTCGCACGCTGGTACATAGGCATGCTAGTGATATCTAATTCATTGAGAAATATCTTTCCGCTGTTTGCAGTCACCAAACCTGTTGTCATGTAGAAGGTCGTTGTCTTGCCTGCACCATTAGGGCCTAGCAAACCCACAATCTCGCCCTGCTCAAGGTAGATGCTTACATCATTTACTACGGTACGCTTGCCGTACTTCTTATATAAATGCTCAGTTCTTAATCTATCCATGCCTTTCACCTTTAAACTTTCACCTCTAAACTAACCGGACAATGATCCGAATGTACTACCTCTGCCAATATTTTAGCATCCTTTACGCGCTCTTTCAATGGCTCGCTTACCCAATGATAATCGATCCTCCATCCTACATTCCTTGCGCGGGAACCAGCTCGGAAACTCCACCAGCTATATTTTTCTGCACTTTGGTCAAACATACGGAACGTGTCCACCATACCACTCTCTTCCCAGCGGTCTAGCCATGCACGTTCTTCGGGCAGAAAACCACTCACACCTACTTGGCGTTTCCAATTGTTGATGTCAATCGGTTTGTGTGCAATATTATAGTCGCCACATACCACGATGTTTGGCCTTTCTTTGCGTAGTTCATTAATCCACACCAAGAAATCTTCTAGGAAATCCATCTTGTATTCGTACTTCGGACCTTCCGCTTCTCCCGAAGGGATATAGACGCAAATGACTGTGATGTCGCCGTAGTCGGCTCGAATCACACGTCCTTGACAATCGTATTTATGATTCCCCATGCCAATAACCACACGATCAGGAGCAACACGCGTAAAAATAGCTACACCTGAATAGCCTTTCTTCTCGGCGGAGTGGATATAACTCTGATAACCCAATTCTTGCATGGTCATCACATCTATTTGCTCGGGCTGCGCTTTGCTTTCTTGGATGCAAAACACATCAGGTCGCTCTTCTGCTAACCAATCAAACAAACCTTTGTTGATGGCGCTGCGGATGCCATTGAGATTATAGGAAATAATCTTCATCTTATTTTACAATTTTCTTGCTACCTGTTGCGGTCACTACTACATATGTTCCTCGTGGTAATGATTCTACATCAACAGTTGTCTGTTTTTGACCTAAAATATTGTAGATGGCCAGCACTTGTGTAGTAGCCACATCCTCCACTGCAGTCCCATTGTTAGGGTCATCTACGCCACCTTTATACTTGAAGTATATTACACCATCTTTTTCACGCACCTGTTCAATGCTGTGGTCTGTAATCCCAAGATGTTCCGTCGCACCATCAGGGAATAGATCACCAGGTTTTCCGTCATAGCCACTTTGACGTGAGTTAGGTGTTTTTCCATCTGCTTCAATCAAATCTACTCCCATACGACTTGAAGAATTGTTAACCGCATTCTCTAACCATTTGTTGTAATCGTACTGTATCTTTGTTAGCATCAGTCCGTGTCCTGGTAAATACTCATCCCAACTTAATTGTTGGCGATTCTCCAACATGTAGAAGGTTGTTGGCTTAGGATCGTTACCAATCAAGTTGTGTTGATCCGAACTCGAAATCAGCAAGGCACTATTGCTCTTCTGCAACTCTTCCAATTCCACATTCTCTGCATCTACGATTAATCGTGGTATCAGCCATCCCATAAAGAATCGCTCGTATGCTGAATATGCCGGAGGGGTATTACCATCATTGTTGTATGGACCATAGTCTAGTATATCCCAACTACCCAAAGTTTTATGAGTTTGACCTTCAGTCGTATATAAATCAGGTAATCCCAATACATGGCTAAATTCGTGGCAGAAGGTGCCAATGCCTGTATGATGATCGGTATATGAATCCATCTCGTTGCCACATGCGTATAAATCGACATACTTACCATCCATTTTGCAGGTAATGCCTGCATCTAATAGCCAATACGAGTGAGGCCATATGGTATTTTTGTCTCCACCATCTGCCTCGCCGTATCCTGCATAGATCACATATACAAAATCTACATATCCATCATGATCATTGTCATATTGTTTGAAGTCCACACTGTCATCCACCAACTGACATGCCTCTTTCACCATCGTCCATGGGGCTGCATCAAAGTCATTTACGTTCTTGCCGTAGTAAGCCATGTTCTTACTCACCATAACTGGACCGACTACATCAAACTGTGGATCATAATGTCCATTGGACGAATCATAGAAATACTTCCATGCTGACCCTTCTGAAGAAACAACATAATTCTTGCCATTGTAGTTGTACGAATAATTCCGTATGTAGTTCTTGCCTGTCAGCATACTATCCATCTCAGCTTTACTCGTTTCAAAAGTGACATCTTGAAAATTTACCAAGATGACCAATCCACGTGGTGCTATGTTCAAAGGACTAGCCACTTTTTGCGCTTGTGCCACACGGCTAGGTGCCGCCATCTGTTTGGCTCTAACTTCTTCCGAACTCAACGCTTTGGTTACTTTGTAAAAACCATCTTCATCTATCTTTAGCCACTCTCCTTTCTCATTGGTTATCCAACGAAAATGTTCATCACCATGTTGATACACGGTGATTTGGCTACCATCTGGTTGTGTTTTCACAATACCACCTCTGCGTGCAGGTACTGCCCATGCGGCGCATACCAATGCGCTAAGTACGATCAATAATCCTATTTTTCTCATATTCTTTTCTTTAAACTCTAAACACTAAACTGAAATCACTCTTGTGATTTCCTCACCTTCTTACATGTTGCCACTATTGTGCCATTTTTTTTCTTCTTTGCGTAGCAGATATATCCTTTTTTGTTTTCTTTTACGAGCGTCACACCATCCTCTAGCGTCATCCAGTGCTTTTTCTCGTCACCATGCAGTCGCACATATACGGTATCACCATTGGGTTGTACGCGTTCGATGACTCCCTTATATGCAGGCACTCGCGCAGGCTTCTGCTGTGCCATAACTACCAAACCACAAGTAATGGCTAATATTAATAATATCCGTTTCATAACTGTTATTGCATAGGCGCGGCAGGGATATTGATTGCCGCGCAATTATTGTCTATATTGTCGTTAAAATTACTGCGCCGCGCTCCTTACTTTCTTAAACAACTCACTCGCAAACACAAAATCATTCAGCGCCTCATTATCCGCATCGAATATCTCGTGCCTGCTTCCTTGCCATTCTTTCACACCATTACGCAGGAATACAATATTATCACCAATCTCCATGATCGAGTTCATGTCATGGCTATTCACAATCGTACAAATATTATACTCTCGCGTAATATCTTGTATCAACTGGTCAATCACCAAACTAGTTCTAGGATCCAATCCCGAGTTCGGCTCGTCGCAGAACAAATACTTCGGATTCAACGCTATCGCTCTCGCAATCGCCACGCGCTTTTGCATACCGCCACTAATTTCGCTTGGCATCAGTCCATATGCTCGCTCAGGCATGTTCACGCGCTCCAAGCAGAATCGGGCTCTTGCCACTATCTCCTCATTAGTCATATCCGAGAACATCTCTAGCGGATACATCACATTCTCCTGCACAGTCATGCTATCAAACAATGCCGCACCTTGAAATAGCATTCCCACTTCTCTATGCAACAAACGAACCTCTTTCTCGCTCATCCCCGCCAAGTTTTGTTGCCCGTTGCGAGTATCAAACACAATCTCTCCGCCATCTATTTGGTGCAAACCAATCATCGATTTCATCAACACGGTCTTACCGCTTCCCGACTGACCGATGATCATATTTACTTTGCCATCTTCAAAGTTCGCAGAAACATGGTTCAGCACCACATTCCCATCAAAACTCTTCACTACATCCTTTACCTGAATCATAATCTCTCGCCTTTACACCTTACACTTTACACTAATTTAACATAAGGTTCGTCAGCACCACATCCATCAGCAGTACCACAATACTACTATTCACCACCGCCTTCGTGCTCGCTTTACCTACTTCCAATGCGCCACCTTTCGCATAATAGCCGTAATACGATGCCATACTCGCTATGATAAACGCAAAGATAATCGTCTTGATAAACGAATACCACACATAGAATGGTATAAACGCATACTGAATACCCAGCAGATACTCCGACACTGGCAACACATTCGTAATCGCACTAATGCCATAACCGCCCAACAAACCCGTGAACATAGACAAGGTCACCAACAATGGCATCATCACCATAAACGCCACTATCTTGGGCAATATCAGGTAGTTAGCTGAGTTTACACCCATGATCTCCATCGCATCAATCTGCTCTGTGATACGCATCGTACCTATTTCCGAAGCCATGTTACTGCCCACCTTACCCGCGAGCAGCAAACACAAGATCGTACTCGAAAACTCCAGCAAAATACAGTCTCTCGTCACCAAACCCGTCGAATACGCTGGCAACAGCGGATTCTCCGTGTTCAACTTCGTCTGCAAGGTCATGATCGCACCCATAAACACGCTCACAATCAGAGTGATCAGTATCGACTCCAATCCTTGCTTACCCATCTCCTTACTCATCTGACGCCAAAACATGCGCCCTTTGTCTGGTCTGCGAAACACCTTGCCCATCAGCAATGTGTACTCACCTATTCCATAAAAGAATCTTTGTATCATCTTCTAAACCTGATAATCTTTAACCTCTAACCTTTAACCTATAGCTCGCCTAGAGCGAGCGTCCTGTAGGGCTCCGCCCGTCCTGCGGCATCAATTGCCGCGTAGAACATACAACGATGGCAAGTTCCTACCCATCTCGTCATAGTCCAAACCATAACCCAACACAAATTTTGTAGGAATACTCAACCCTACATACTTTGGCTCGGCATCAGCATATTGCAATGCATCTGGCTTGAACAAAAACGATGTAATCTCCACGCTATTAGCTCCTTGCTCTTTCAGATACTTCACAAATCCGTGCATCGTCAAACCGGTGTCCACAATATCTTCAATCACAATCACATCACGATCTTTTACATCCACAGTCAATGGGTTCAACATCTTTACATCACCCGTAGTCGCAGTCCCTTCATACGATTTCAATCGTACAAATGTAATCTCTGTGGGCAACTCTATCTGCTTAAACAAATCCGACGCATACATAAACGCACCATTTAGCACGCAAATAAACAGAGGCTTCTTCCCCGCGTAGTCTGTGTTGATACGCTCTGCCACTTTTTTGACGCATTCAGCTATATTCTCGGCCGATATATACTCGTCGAAGACGCGACCATTTACTTCTACACTTGCCATAAATCGTTGATCTTTTATTCTTGTGTTGTATTTTATGCTTTTATATTCATATAAAAAGTCCGCAAAGTTACGACATTTTTTTGATATATACAACTTTTATTCGCTTTTTCTAATACTTTCTTTCAAACCATCAAATACTAACAGGCAATACATTATCGAATCCCATACAATAATTTACTTAGTTATTAGTTAGTTATTAGTTAGCGATTAATTAGTTATTAGTTAGTTATTATGCTATTTTTGCTGAAATTCTATGGGAGCTAATATCAAACTCTACTCAAAATTTGCACCATTCACATTTTTTTCGTACCTTTGCACCCGATAAACTATGCAAACTTTAAAAATACAAGCAATATGAAAAACGAAGAACTCGAAAAAGTATTAGCCATTGCCGAGCAATGGACCAAAGCGCCTTACGATGCTGAGACACAAGCCGCTGTCAAAGCGATGATCGAGGCGGAAGACAAAACCGAACTCATCGATAGTTTCTATCGCACCCTCGAATTTGGTACGGGTGGTCTCCGCGGTCTTATGGGACCTGGTACCAACCGTATGAATAAATACATCGTGGCACAAGCCACCCAAGGCTATGCTAACTACCTCCTCAAGGTACAACGCGAAGGCGGTTTCACCACCCTCAAGGGCGACACCGTTAGCGTCGTAGTAGGTCACGACTGCCGCAACAATGGCCGCCTCTTTGCCGAGACCGTAGCTGCGGTTTTCGCTGCCAACGGCATCAAGGTGTATCTCTTTGAGAGCCTACGCCCAACACCAGAGGTTAGCTTCGCTATCCGTCATCTCTCTGCGCAAGGTGGTGTCAACGTAACCGCCAGCCACAACCCTAAAGAGTACAACGGCTACAAAGCTTACTGGGAGGACGGTAGCCAAGTGCTCCAACCACACGACCAAGGTATCATCGACGAGGTGAACAAAGTGACCCTCGCTGATGTGAAAATGACTGGCAATGAGCATCTTATCGAGATTATTGGTGGCGAGATGGACTACGATTACATGCAGGCCGTTAAGACCGTCATGATCGACCAAGAGACCATCCTCCGTCAAAAAGACCTCAATATCGTTTATACCCCTCTCCACGGCGCAGGACGCCAAATCATCCCAATGTGCCTTCGCTCTTGGGGCTTCGAGAATATCCACGTTGTACCTGAGCAAATGGTTATCGATGGCAATTTCTCTACCGTACAAAGTCCTAACCCAGAGAACGCTGAGGCAATGACCATGGGTATGAACCTCGGCACCCAGCTCAACGCCGACCTTGTGATTGCTTCTGACCCAGATGCCGACCGTATTGCTATCGTTTGCCGCAACGACAAAGGCGAGTGGACCATTATCAACGGTAACCAAACCTGTATGATGTACTGCTACTACATCATCAACAATATGAAGAAACTCGGCAAACTCCGCCCAGAGCACTATCTCGTTAAGACCATCGTTACCAGTGAGTTAATTCGCAAGATGGCAGATGCACAGGGTGTGACTTTGACCGACGAATATACGGGCTTCAAGTGGATTGCCAACCGTATCCGCGAGTGGGAAGGTACACGCAAATACATCGGCGGTGGCGAAGAGAGCTTCGGCTTCTTGGCTTTCGATGGTGTGCGCGATAAATGTTCTCCTTCTGCTATCTGCCTCATCTGCGAGATTGCAGCCTATGCGAAGGATAACGGCATGACTCTCTACGATTATCTCCTTAATATGTATATGGAGTATGGCTTCCAACGCGAGACTACTATCAATGTCGTTCGCCCTGGTAAGTCTGGCGCAGAGGAGATTCAAGCCATGATGGTCAACTACCGCCAAAATCCTCCTCTGGAGATCGCTGGCGAGAAAGTGGTTAAGTCTAAAGACTTCAAGACCCTCGTTCAACGCGAACTCGTGAACGGTGAGTGGATAGAGACTCCTATCGTGATGGCACTCAATGCTACCAGCAATGTGCTCCAATACTTCACCGAAGGTGGCATGAAGATTTCTGTTCGCCCAAGTGGTACAGAACCAAAGATTAAGTTCTACTTCGAGATTCCAGCTGAGATGCCAACTCCAGCCGACTACGACAAAGCTGTAGCCGAAGCCGAAGCCAAAGTTCCTGCTATCAAAGCAAGTCTAGGAATCTAATAATCAAAATAGATAACAAAAAAATCGTTCTCCTTTCGGGAACGATTTTTTTGTTTATATACCAGTTAACACTTACTTGAGATTCCTTGAGCGCGGCAGGGAGTTGATTGCCGCGCAAGTTGTCTCTATTGTCGTCATAATAAAACTACTCTTCGTAATCCACAGCGCTACGCGCTGCTTTGCACTTGCCGATATACTGCGCCACCTTCACATGCTCAGGGTGCGTAGCATACGCATCCAAATCCTCCCATGTCTTGAAGGTGCAAGTCAAGCAAATATCGTGGTCGGTGTTCTTTGCGTTAGGGATATTGATGCCCACCGTCTCGTCCACCAACACATCAATCTTCTCGCGCAACGCGAGCAATCCATCACGAATAATCTGGGCATTCTCCAACTTCGTTTTGCCCTCTGCCTCGTCTAACAGACGAAAAAAAACTACATGCTTTATCATAATTATTTTTTTTAGACCGCTGCGCTGTTAGACCGTTTTACTGTCAGACCGCTGAGCTGTTAGACCGCCTAATAGGCTGTTAGATTTCTCGGATCTAACTTCTAACAATGCAGCAAAGCGAAATGGTCTAACTTCTAACAGCCGCTAGCGGCGTTCTAATTTTACCAAATACTTACTCGCTTCTCAGGAGCCAAGTACATAGGCGACTCCTCGGTCACATTCCATGCCTCATACCATGCGCCGATATGTGGCAACGCGCCATTCACACGCCACATGCCTAGCGAGTGAGGATCACTCTTCGTGCGTTGCAATACCTCCTCTGGACGGATATTGCCTGCCCATACATTCGCATATGCCAAGAAGAAGCGTTGCTCTGGTGTAAACCCTGCCTCATCGCCTAATTGCCTCATCGCCTCATCACCTTTCGCCTTCTGTGCATTTTGGAACGCTTGATATGCCACTTGCAAACCACCGTGATCCGCGATGTTCTCGCCCAAAGTGAACTTACCATTAGCATATACGCCTGGAGCCACCTCGATGGCGTTAAAGTACTCCTCCATCACTTTCGTGCGCTCCTCAAAGCGTGCACGATCTTCCTCGGTCCACCAGTTGATCAGGTTGCCGTCCTTGTCAAACTGACTACCTTGGTCGTCAAAGCCGTGGGTCATCTCATGACCAATCACCACGCCAATCGCACCATAGTTAAACGCATCGTCCGCGTTCATATCAAAGAATGGATATTGCAGAATACCCGCTGGGAAGCAGATCTCATTGGTCGCTGGGTTGTAGTATGCGTTCACGGTTTGTGGGGTCATAAACCATTTATCCTTGTCAACGGGCTTGCCCAAGAATGACAATGAATAATCTTGCTCAAACTTCGCAGCGCGTTGAATATTAGCGTAATAGGTCAACTTTGGATCAATCTCCAATGCGGTATAATCGCGCCATTTATCAGGGTAACCAATCTTCACAGTGAAAGTGTTCAATTTCTCCATTGCCTTTGCTTTCGTCTCGTCGGACATCCACTCGAGGGCTTGAATTCTTTCACCCAATGCCACTTGCAAGTTCTTCACCAAATCCAACATACGCGCCTTGTTCTCCTCTGGGAAGTACTTCTCCACATACATCACACCCACAGCCTCGCCCAAGGTGCCATTCACCATCGCTACTGCGCGTTTCCACAGTGGAGTAGGCTCTTGTCTACCGCTCAAGATGCGACCGTAGAACTCAAAGTTCTGCATAAAAATCTCCTCGGTCAAGAAGTCCGAACTGCCGTCAATCACTTGCCATGTAAACAAGGTCTTCATATCCTCCAACGACTCCTCTGCGAGCATCTTTCCTGCCTCTTGCAGGTGACGGATTTGACCTACTGACAAACTGTCTGGAGCAATGTTCAATCCAGCGAAATATACCTTCCAATCCACTTCAGGAACCAGTTTTTGCAATTCCTCGACCGACATCTTATTATAATTAGCAATAGGATCGCGCAACTCTACATTGCTAAATGCTGCCTTCGCCAAACGGGTCTCCAGTCGCAATACGGTAGCTGCTTTCTCGGCTGCATTGGCCTGACCATACAGCTCAAACATCTTCTCTACATGCTTCAGATACTCCGCGCGGATATGCTTCGTGTGCTCGTCCTCATCCACATAATAATCTTTCTGACTGAGCGCAAAACCAGCTTGATATTCGTTCAATATATTCATGCTGGAGTTCATGGCATCTGCATCCACATACATAGCCCACAATCCGTAGTCCATGGCCTTGCCTAGTACCTCGGACCATTGTACCTTATCTGTCACATTATCAATCTCTTGCAATACGGGCAATACAGGTGCGATACCCTCCTCGTTGCGGCGTGCGGTGTCCATCGATAGGTTATAAACATCGCCAATCTTTTGTGGGATACTGCCCATCTTATGTTGCTTGGCTGCGATGTCGGCGATCAGCCCGTTTACTTGCTCCAAGTTGCTCAGTCCCAACTTATCAAACGAACCAAAACGGCTGTACTCGTTTGGCAATGGGTTGTTCTTCATCCATCCGCCACAAGCGTATTGGTAGAAATCATTTTGTGCTACGGCAGTTGTATCCAAGTTCTCGAGATGAATACCCGTAGTCTGTTGCTTTGTGCATGCTGTTAGTGCCATAAGCGATACTAAAAATACAATTTTTTTGTTCATATTACTATATCTTTTTTTGTTCGTTTCATTCACGAAATTCTCACAGATTATCGTATGATAAAATTAGTGCTCATCCGTGTTATTCGTGGGAGTTGTTTTCCCTCTTAAGCGCCCCAGGGAGTTGATTGGGGCGCAAGTTGTCGATGTTGTCGTCAAAAAAACAATTTTTTACAATTGTTTATGATTTTTGTTTTGACCCGCAAAACTCTGCAAAAGTACTCACTTTTCTCGGAATATACAAATTATTTTGTATGTTTTTTGTTTTTTATTTGCACACTTGCATATTTTTTCGTACCTTTGCAGCGTGGAAAGAATGGTTTAACCCGAAATCTAAGTTAGGAACTATGTTAGAAGCTTTTCGAAAAACGCATGATTACTTGGTAGAGCATGTCCAGGTGCCAGCACGCCGCGTGCTCCAAGATGAGATTAATTGGAGCGACCGCCTTATCGCTATCAAAGGCGGACGAGGAGTTGGCAAAACGGACTTTTTGCTCAACTATGCCAAGGAACAACGACGACTGAATCCAGAGGATAGTAGACATACATTGTATGTCAACTTTAATGACTTCTATTTCACCGAGCACTCCTTGCTCGAGTTGGCGGGGCAGTTTGTGGCTGCTGGAGGCAAGACCCTCTTGGTGGATCAAGCGTTCAAAGACCCTAACTGGTCATACGAATTGGCGCAATGCTACTATCGTTATCCTAACTTGCAGATTATCTTTATCGCCTCGGCGGTTATGCGACTAGTGGAGGACAACAAGGATATCGGCTCCATCGTTCATCCATACAACCTCCGTGGTTATAGCTTCCGCGAGTATCTCAACGTCACACTTGGCCTTAGATTGCCTGTGTACTCGCTCGAGGATATCCTTAAGCACCATGTGGAGATCGCGCAGAAGATATGCCAGATTATTAAGCCGCTGCAGTATTTTGATGACTACTTGCACCATGGCTATTATCCGCTCTTCCTTGAGCCACACGACTTCTCCGAGTCGCTCCTCAAGATGATGAACATGATGTTGGATGTGGATATCCTGCTCATCAAGCAGATCGAGGTTAGCTCTTTGCCTAAGCTTCGCAAACTGCTCTACCTCATGCTCCAGCAGACGCCATGCAGCCTCAATGTCAGCAACTTGGCTGAGGCTATCGACTGCTCCCGTTCGACCACAATGAACTACATCAAATACCTCAAGGATGCGCGCCTGTTGAACATGCTTTACCCAGAAGGCAAGCAGTTCCCACTTAAGCCAACTAAGGTATATATGCAAAACCCTAACTTGTGCTACGCCACTTGCACCCGCGAGCCAGACAAGCAAGCCATAGCGGAGACCTTCTTCTATGCTACCTTGCACGGCAACCACAAGATCAACGCCACCGACCGTAGTGCCATGTTCATCATCGATGGCAAGTACTATATGGACGCACTGGCGACCACACCAACCAAGACCGGCATTCGCTATAGCGCAATCGCCGATCTCGAAATCGGCAGCCAAAAGAACATCCCATTGTGGCTCTTCGGCTTCCTATACTAGTGCCTTTGGCATAGTATTTGCCAGCTAGTTCTACTAGCCCAACTAGAAAAACTATTTTAACAACTAAAAATACAAAAAAGATGAAAGAAAAAAAGTATTTAACCCTTGATGGTAACGCTGCTGCGGCGCATATCGCGTATATGTTTACCGAGGTAGCTGCCATCTATCCTATCACCCCATCTTCTCCTATGGCGGAGAACGTGGACGAGTGGGCTGCAGCAGGTCGCAAGAACCTCTTCGGCGAGACAGTGTTGGTACAAGAGATGCAATCTGAGGCAGGTGCTGCAGGTGCTGTGCACGGCGCACTCAACGCAGGTGCTCTCACCACTACCTTCACCGCCAGCCAAGGTCTCTTGCTCATGATTCCTAATATGTACAAGATCGCAGGTGAGCTCATCCCATCTGTTTTCCACGTGTCTGCTCGTACTCTCGCTAGCCACGCCCTCTGTATCTTCGGCGACCACCAAGACGTGATGTCTTGCCGTCAAACAGGCTTCGCTATGCTCGCTGAAGGTAGCGTACAAGAGGTCATGGACCTCGCTGGTGTAGCTCACCTCGCTACTATCAAGAGCCGCGTGCCATTCCTCAACTTCTTCGACGGTTTCCGTACCTCTCACGAGTATCAAAAAGTAGAGGTAGTGGATATGGAAGACTTGCGTCCACTCGTAGATATGAAGGCGCTCCAAGAGTTCCGCGATCGCGCACTCTCTCCTATGCGTCCTGTCATGCGTGGTATGGCTGAGAACCCAGACGTGTTCTTCGCTCACCGCGAGAGCTGCAACCCATACTACAACGAGGTAGCTGACATCGTTAGCGACTACATGGACGAGGTATCTAAGATCACCGGCCGTACCTATCGCCCATTCACCTACTATGGTGCTCCTGACGCTGAGAACATCATCATCTGTATGGGTTCTGCTTGCGAGGCTATCAAGGAGGTAATCGACTTCGAGGCAGAGAAGGGCAACAAGCTCGGTATGATCAACGTTCACCTCTACCGTCCATTCTCACTCAAGTACCTCAAGGAGGCTCTCCCTGCTTCTGTTAAGCGTATCTGTGTGCTTGACCGCACCAAAGAGCCAGGTGCTAATGGCGAACCATTGTACCTCGATGTGAAAGACGCTCTCCAAGAGCTCGGTCTTGGCGATATCCTCGTAGTAGGTGGCCGCTATGGTCTCGGTTCTAACGATACCACTCCAGCACAAATCCTCGCAGTTTACGAGAACCTCGCATTGCCAATGCCTAAGAACCACTTCACAGTAGGTATCATCGACGATGTTACCTTCACTTCTCTCCCAGTAGGCGAGGAGGTTGCTATGGGTGGCAAGGGCATGTTCCAAGCTAAGTTCTATGGTCTCGGTGCTGACGGTACCGTAGGTGCTAACAAGAACTCTGTGAAGATCATCGGCGAGACGACCGATAAGTACTGCCAAGCATATTTCTCTTACGACTCTAAGAAATCAGGCGGTTTCACCTGCTCTCACCTCCGTTTCGGTGACGAGCCTATCCGCTCTACATACCTCGTAACTACCCCTAATTTCGTGGCTTGCCACGTACAAGCATATTTGCAAATGTACGATGTAACCCGCGGTTTGCAAGATGGTGGTACTTTCCTTCTCAACACCATCTGGGAGGGCGAGGAATTGGCAAAGAACTTGCCTAACAAAGTGAAGAAATACTTCGCTGACCATAATATCAAGGTGTACTACATCAACGCTACCAAGATCGCTCGCGAGATTGGTCTTGGCAACCGTACCAACACCATCCTCCAATCTGCTTTCTTCCGCATTACTGAGGTCATCCCAGTTGAGCAAGCCATCGAGGAGATGAAGCACTTCATCGTGAAGTCTTACGGCAACAAGGGTGAGGATGTGGTGAACAAGAACTACGCTGCGGTTGATCGTGGTGGCGAGTACCAACAACTCACCATCGACCCAGCATGGTCTAACCTTGATCTCTCAACACTCAACACTCAACACTCAACTAATGATGAGCCAGAGTTCATCACCAACGTCGTTCGCCCTATCAACGCACAAGACGGTGACCTCCTCCCTGTATCTTCTTTCGTAGGCGTAGAGGACGGTACATGGCCAGCTGGTACTGCTAAGTACGAGAAACGCGGTGTATCTGCTTTCGTTCCTGAGTGGACTGCTGAGAACTGTATCGAGTGTAACAAGTGTGCATATGTCTGCCCTCACGCATGTATCCGCCCATTCGTTATGGACGAAGAGGAATACCAAGGTCTAGCATCTATCAGCGCCAGCGGTCTAGCTTCTAACAGCGTCAGCGGTCTCGCAAGAGAGATGAAGGCTCCTGCAGCTATGAAGGGTATGCACTTCCGCATGCAAGTGGGTGTGCTTGACTGTCTCGGTTGCGGCAACTGCGTGGA
>JAZSGL010000037.1:0-2774 GCA_045532735.1 Paludibacteraceae bacterium
TGTGCCACAATACACGCTTACCGATGCTGCTATCACGCTCGATTGTGGCGAGGGTGTTGAGCTTAGTGCCGATGCAGAGAACCCTACTGAGTTTTGGGTTGTTGTGCCACCAACGACTTTCGAGAGTGGTATAACAATTACGGTAACCGACACAGAAGGTGGTGTGTTTGAAAAATCAACGGATAAACAGATTACCATCGAGCGCAATGTAATCCAGCCAATGTCGGCTGTTGAGGCTGAGTTTGATGAGGTTGCGAAGCCTGCCAACAACGAGATTTGGTACACATCAACAGATGGAAAGATTGTTGATCTAATATTTGCGCCCTGTTTGGGAATACATGAGGTATCCAATACTTATGAAAATGGTAAGGGTGTAATGACCTTCGATGCTGATGTAACAAGTATTAAGCGAGAGGCATTTCGGGATTGCACAAATCTTAAAAGTATAGTTTTTCCAAATAGTGTAACCACAATTGGAGAATGTGCATTTGAAGAATGTAGTGGCCTTACAAGTGTAACCATTCCTGATAGTGTAACAACAATCGGTGAGCTAGCATTTTATGGATGTTCAAATCTTATTGGTGTAACTATTCCAGATAGTGTACCAACGATTGAAAGAAGTACATTCGAAGGATGCTCATCTCTTACAAATGTAACCATTGGAGATAGTGTAACCACGATTGGAACTTGGGCATTCTATGGCTGTGCTAACCTAAAAAATATAATCATTCCAGATAGTGTAATATCAATCGGATATTTGGCATTCTATGGTTGTGATAGTCTTACAAGTGTAACCATTCCTGATGGTGTTGCAACAGTTGGAGGTGCTGCATTCACTTGCTGCGATAATCTAAAAGAGTTTAAGGGTAAGTTTGCATCTGAGGATTGCCGTTGTCTAATTATTGATGGGGAGTTAAATTCTTTTGCTCCAGCGGGACTAACTGAATATACTATACCCGATGGTGTAACCACGATTGGAAGTTATGTATTTTGCGAATGTGGTGATATTATTAATGTAGTTATCCCTAATGGCGTGACCACAATAGAACAATGGGCATTTAGAGATTGCGATAGTCTTAAAAGTGTAATCATTCCCGATAATGTAACCACGATTGGATATGATGCATTCTATAATTGCGATAGTCTCACAAGTGTAACCATTGGAGATAGTGTAACCACGATTGGAGGTTATGCATTCTATGATTGCGATAGTCTTACCACTATAACCATACCTGATAGCGTAACCTGGATTGGAGATTATGCATTTAAGAGTTGCGACAGCCTCATGAGTATAACCATCCCTAATAGTGTTACCACGATTGAACGTAGTGCATTCCAAGGTTGCGTTAGTCTCACAAGTGTAACCATCCCTGATAGTGTAACTGCAATTTGGGATCAAGCGTTTGCTGATTGTAGTGGTGTTGTGGATATTACTATTGGTCAGGGTGTTACTTCTATCGGGGATGATGCCTTTAATGGAACAACAGGAGGAAAGCTAACTATTAATTGTAATGTTCCGCAGGCAGCCTTCGATGGAGCAAACTTTACTGAGGTAGTTATTGGTGATAATGTAAAAGAGATAGGAAATACCGCATTTAGTGGTTGTGGTAGCCTAAAAAGTCTAAGAATTGGTGATGGTGTAACGACAGTTGGCCATTATGCATTCGAGAGCTGTGGTAACTTAACAATGGTAGAGATTGGTGATAGCGTAGAATATATTGGCATTGATGCTTTTGCGAAGTGTATTAGATTGAGCGAGGTACATATAAGCGATGTGGCAGCTTGGTGTAATATCGAATATCACACGCAGGGCTCAAATCCTTTGACAATTGCAGGAAATCTATATTTGAACGCAGAATTAGTAAATAATTTGGTCATTCCTAATGGTGTAACCACAATTGGACAATACTGCTTCAAAAATTGTGAGTGCGTAGAAAGTTTGACCATACCCGACAGTGTAACCACAATTGGACATAGTGCATTCTACGGTTGCCGTGGTCTCACTAAGTTGACTATCCCCGAAAGTGTAACCGAGATTGATCATTATGCCTTTTACCACTGTAAAAACCTACAAGGCATATATTTCAAGGCAACAACACCGCCGTTGTTGGGTAGTGATGTGTTTAGATATTATGGGTATAGTGAACGATATGGGGATTATGTCAATATGATTCTTGATTGTCCGATTTATGTGCCTACGGAGTCAGTAAAGCTTTATAAAGAAGCAAGCTCTTGGTGGGAGTATGTTACTAAAATCGTCGGCTACGACTTCTAAATTACATTGCTTGGTATAACAACATTATGGGCGTATGCAGGGAGACCTAAGGCATACGCCTATTTTGTTTCTATCTTTTTGTGAAATGCCCTTGGAGGGTGGTTTGACAATGGTTTTGGGCATAAGATTGGTTTTTAAGAAAAATTTTTTATAACTTTGTCTGTTCTTTTGTCGTGAAAACGATGTGTAATTTGATTATAAACACTTAAAAATAGGAGAGTTATGTTCGTAGGTTCAAATGTCAAGGGCTATGTAGCTCCACGTATGGAATTGGTTGTTGTAGAGGTTGAGAGAGGTTTCGCGCTATCGAATCTCGAAAACATCGGTGGCGAGAACGAGGAGCAGGATTGGTAGTAGTGGGTAGAAAAGGGTAGAACACAATGAGACGACTTTTATTATTCGCTGTTGCAGTTCTCGCGTTTGTAGGCTGCGACAACCTATTTGAGGAGGAGAAGGTATTTGCGCTAAGCGATAACTTGGAGATTGCCGATAGGGTATA
>JAZSGL010000042.1:0-2009 GCA_045532735.1 Paludibacteraceae bacterium
ATCTATCGAGTGCATATGGTGAAGCGTTTGGAGAGTAGTTTCTATGCATTCAAGAAGTCTCTTCGTACACTCCTTCGTATCACGACCGACATGATTAAGATGTTCGATGAGGACAAAGTAATCATTGCACCCGACTTGAAAGTGAAAGACCTTCAAGCAAAGAATATGGAACTTGTCGAAATCATCGAGTATGCCATTACCAAGGGATATGCAGCCGAGGATATACTCTTCTCAGCTGATGCTTTCTCTTCTGAATTTCTTGAAATGCTCCACCATGACCGTGAGATATTGGAACAGCTCAATGCGGATTGGGCAACAGAGAATGATGATCCAAAGTTTGATAAGTTTCGTGAGAACCTTACCAATGTATTCTTCGATACAACCATCAATCCATCGGGTAAATTGGTGCTGTTCTCCGAGAGCGTGGATACACTGAACTATTTGTACGATAGAATTACAAATGAGATTGGCCGTACCGATGTATTGATGGTAACAGCCGCAAACCGTAACCGCTTGGGGCAGACCATCAAAGAGAACTTCGATGCCAATTTTGAAAGCGACTCAATGAGGTATAATATCATTATTACCTCTGATGTGTTGGCAGAAGGTGTGAACTTGCATCGTTCTAATGTAATTGTCAATTACGATTCGCCTTGGAACGCAACACGCTTGATGCAGCGTATCGGTCGTGTAAATCGTATCGGCTCTGTGGCTCCGAACATCTACAACTATATGTTTTACCCATCACAACAAGGCGACAAGGAGATTCAATTATATAAAAATGCCCTTGTCAAGTTGCAGGGCTTCCACTCTGCTTTTGGCGAAGATGCTCAAATTTACTCCAAGGAGGAGATTGTAAAGGAGTTCCAGATGTTTGACAACAATGTAAAGGACAGCATCGACAAGAAGATTGCTCTATTGCGTGAGGTGCGTGAACTCTACAACAGCGATCGCAAACTGTACCATAAAATCAAGGCTCTGCCAATGAAGAGTCGGGTAATGCGAGATACGGGTAAGCATAGCGGCAAATCTGTCATCTTCGTCTCTTCTAATGTAAAGACTGAGTTCTATTTGGCTACTCCAACTGGTGTAGAGGTTATAGACTTCCTCGAAGCGGTAAAATATCTCAAAGCGAAGCCCGAAGAGCACCCCGTACCATTTACAAATGAAGAGCAACACTACAAGCACGTCAATAGTGCGTTGGCTCAATATACCACCGAGTATGTAGAGGCTGCCGATACATCATCTATCAACCGTACCGACCTTGACAAGACTTCGCTTGAGGCCAATAAGTTCTTGCGCACTATCAAGCAGATAACGACCGACAGCGAGCTTAAATCGCAATGCGATGTACTGATGGGATATATCAATGAGGGTATTTACGCCCAACTGCCTCGCTACCTGAAAGCTTTGTCACGAGAGTACAAGAACGACCGTACCAAGATGAAGCAGGACGAATACGATTTAAGTAAAAGAATTGAGAGTTTGCTCAATGATTATCAGACAATGAATAAGGAGCAACGCCACGATGCCCAAGATATTTCCAATCCTCAAATCATTATTTCAGAGAGTTTCAAATAAATCACTCACTATAACCCAATATTACTATGGCAACCGTATATACACCAGATAGTTTGAGAAATCTGTTCCAATCATCATTTAACTTGGCACAGTGGTATAGTTTCTTGCAGCATTTCTTCAATGCTACGGAGTTAAAGAGTACTCCCGAAAGAATCATAGAGAACACATCAGATGATGGTTACTACTTGGGAAATATTGATACCACAGATAGTTACCGTATCGGCTTGTTCCAATACAATATTACCAAAGGCTCTGTTGCTAACAAGCGTGTAGGACTTCGCAATCTTGTAAAGTCATTCATCAATCCCACTTGGGGTGAGTTTGATGCAGCGTTGGTAGTGTTTGATAGCGGTGACCATTGGCGTTTGTCATTCATTTGTGATATTAAGGGTGAGGCTACATCGCCCAAACGATACACATACGTTTTC
>JAZSGL010000009.1:0-13777 GCA_045532735.1 Paludibacteraceae bacterium
CTACGCGGAGGAGTGCCTCTAGGGTCTCTTGGTCCGGCGCAGGGATAACAGCTTTCTGGAGCGGTTGGCGCACGTTCTTTTCTGCACGTTTGCGGAGCGAGAGAATCATAGAGGTGGCTTGTTGCGCGAGCGACATACTGCCCTCGAGCTCGAGGTTGATGAGTGCCTCGTCGGCTACAGGCCATGTGCTCAAATGCACGGTTTCATCGGTCAAATCGCGGTAGAGGCGGTCGCCATAGAATGGTGCGTTAGGCGCCATGAGTTGGGCAACGGTCTTGAGGCAGGTGTAGAGGGTGTAGTAAGCCGCTTGCTTGTCAGCATCCATCTCGCCACCCCAGAAACGCTTGCGGTTGAGGCGCACATACCAGTTGCTGAGGTCGTCTTGTACGAAGTCAGACACGGCGCGACCTGCCTTAGTAGGCTCATATGCCTCGTAAGCTGCGGTCACCTCTTTCACGAGCGAATTGAGTTTACTCAACACCCATTTATCGATCTCGGTAAGACTCGCCTCATCGCCTAATCGCCTCATCACCTCATCGCCTCCCCAATTGTCCACGTTGGCGTAGAGGGCGAAGAAGCCGTAGGTGTTGTAGAGTGTGCCGAAGAACTTACGGCGGATCTCGTCCACACCTTCTGGGTCGAACTTGAGGTTCTCCCATGGGCTAGAGTTGGTGAGCATATACCAGCGCACCGCGTCTGCGCCGTACTTGTCTAATGCGCCGAATGGATCGACCGCATTGCCGAGGCGTCTGGATATCTTGTTGCCGTTCTTGTCGAGTACGAGACCGTTGCTGATGACATTCTTGTATGCCACGCTGCCCTCGATCATGGTGTGAATAGCGTGGAGGGTAAAGAACCAACCGCGTGTTTGGTCCACACCTTCGGAAATAAAGTCTGCAGTGCGTGGAGCGTCTTGATTCTCAAATGGGTAGTGGTTTTGTGCGTAAGGCATAGCGCCTGAGTCAAACCATACATCAATGAGGTCAAGCTCGCGTTTCATAGGTTTGCCACTAGGTGAGCAGAGAATGATATTATCCACGTATGGACGATGGAGGTCAATGACAGCGGGGTCGTAGTTCTCTTTGGAGTAGTCGCCCACGATATGCTTTGGCCAAGGGTTCTCGGTCATGAAGCCCGCAGCGATGGACTTGTCGATCTCCTGCATGAGTTCGGCGATTGATCCGATGCAGAGTTCCTCTTGTCCGTCCTCGGTGCGCCAGATTGGGAGTGGAGTACCCCAATAGCGTGAGCGGGAGAGGTTCCAGTCGTTGAGGTTCTCCAGCCATTTGCCGAAGCGACCTGTACCAGTGGACTCGGGTTGCCAGTTGATGGTATTGTTGAGCGCCATCATCTCTTCGCGCGCTTGGGTAGAGCGGATGAACCATGAGTCGAGTGGGTAGTAGAGCACAGGCTTGTCGGTACGCCAGCAGTGTGGGTAGTTGTGGACATGCTTCTCGATGCGGAAGGCCTTGTTCTCGCCTTTGAGCCAGATACAGATACTCACATCCAGAGTCTCGTCTTTCTCAGTAAGAGCAGGGTCGTAGGCGTTCTTTACGAAGCGTCCAGCCCATGGCTGGTATGCCTCTATGTGTACTTGGTTCTTTACAAATTCCTCGTCCAAATCGGCGATATTGAAGAATTTGCCCGTCATATCCACCATTGGGCGTTGCTCGCCTTTCTTGGTGAGGAAGACCATACCAGGAACACCAGCTTTCTTGGCTACGAAGGCGTCGTCCGCACCAAAAGTAGGCGCGATATGCACGATACCTGTACCATCTTCGGTGGTCACATAGTCGCCCAAGATAATCTTAAACGCACCTTCTCCAGGATTAGCCCATGGGATCAATTGCTCGTATTGCACACCCTCAAGATCGGTACCTTTACCGCGCCAGAGGACTTCGGGTGCTTCGCCGAGTTCTTTGGCGTAAGCAGCGAGGCGTGCCTCTGCGAGAAGGTAGAGGGCTTCGATCTTGGTGTATGGGTTCTCGCCTTTGACGATGACATAATCAATCTTTGGTCCTACGCAGAGGGCGGTGTTGCTTGGGAGTGTCCAAGGGGTAGTGGTCCATGCGAGGGCGTACAATTTTCCGCTGTCAACAATGCTACACAACTCTACACTACTGCTACACAATCCTACACCTTTCATCTTAAACTGCGCGGTGCAGGTGGTGTCCTTGACATCGCGGTAGCAACCGGGTTGGTTGAGCTCGTGGGAAGAGAGGCCCGTACCCGCCGCAGGCGAGTAAGGTTGAATGGTGTAGCCCTTGTAGAGGTAGCCCTTCTTGTAGAGTTCTTTGAGGAGCCACCAGAGGGTCTCAATGAACTTGTTGTCGTAGGTGATATATGGATTGTCGAGGTCCACCCAGTAGCCCATTTGTTTGGTGAGGTTGGTCCATTCTTGGGTGTATTTCATCACCTCGCGGCGGCAGGCAGCGTTGTACTCATCTACGCTGATTTTCTTGCCAATATCCTCTTTGGTGATACCCAGCAGTTTCTCAACGCCGAGTTCCACGGGCAAACCATGGGTATCCCAACCAGCTTTGCGCTTGACTTGGTAGCCCTGCATGGTCTTGAAGCGGCAGAAGGTATCCTTGATTGTACGAGCCATCACGTGGTGAATACCTGGCATACCGTTAGCGGAAGGAGGACCTTCAAAGAAAAGGAACGAAGGATTGCCTTCGCGTGTTTCGATACTCTTGTGGAACAAGTCTTCTTTCTCCCATTGCTCAAGGATTTGCTTGCTCAACTCTGCCAAGTTCAGTTGTTTGTACTCGTTAAAATGTTTCATTATTGCGATTGATTTTTTTGTTTCGTTTACTATTGTGTTGTGTTAAAGTGCTTTTTTGAGGATAGGCATGATTACGCTTTCCATTACGGCATATCCCTCTGCGTTGGGGTGAACGCCATCATTGGAATACTGTAGAGGCAAACCATTCTCTTCGTCCTTTAATGCAGAGTGGTAGTCTACATATGGGATTTTGTTTGCTTTAGCATATGCCTGAATCATCTCGTTGAGGCGGATGATATCATTAGCTGGCTTCATCTCAGGGCGCCACTTAAAACCGGTGGCAGGTAAGACGGAGCAAACGATTGGTTTGATCTTGTTGGCGCGTGCTAATTCACACATGGATTTGATGTTTTGCACGATATGCTCTAGGGTGATATACCCATTGTTTTGAGCGATATCATTGGTTCCGCAGCAAATAACCACCACTTTGGGCTGAAGATTGATGACATCCTCCTGGAAACGCACAAGCATTTGCGAAGAAACTTGTCCGCTAATACCGCGTCCGACGAAATTGTTGTTAGCAAAGAATTCGGGTACGATATCCACCCAGCTGTCGGTGATGGAATTGCCCATGAAGACTACTTTTGGGTGTGCTGTTAGCGATTTGTTTTGGCTAGCATAGCGCTCAAATTGAGCCCAGTCTTTGGGTTGAGCGAATAATCCTAGTGCGATAAAAAGCAATGGCAAAAGTATTGTTTTTTTCATTGTGCTTAATGAATTTGCAATTTGGGCACAAAGGTACAACTTTTTTTTGAATTATGCAAGAAAACATGGAAAAATGCGCTCGCTTGTGCGCGTTAATAAGGTGAAATTTGCATATTCGAAAAAAAAGTAGTACCTTTGCAGCCGATTTTGGGGTAATGTGGACTGCCGGCTAGAATGGCATGGAAATTGGAGGTTAGTGGTTGGTCAATAATTCGCTGAGGATTCAGAATAGTCAGGATATGAGAAAAGTAGAAACGATAGCAGTTTATTGTGCGAGTTCAAATAAGGTTCGTGCGTCATTTGTGTCTGCCGCAGAGCGTTTGGGAGAGTTGATTGCTGCGGAAGGTAGTCGTTTGGTATATGGTGATGGGGGTATAGGTCTGATGGTAGCAGTCGCTCGTGGCGCGCTGAAAGCGGGTGGGGAAGTAGTGGGAGTGATTCCGCAGTTTATGGTAGATCAAGGATGGAATAATCCCGCAAGTACAGAGACTATCGTTACGCAAACCATGCACGAGCGCAAGGCAAAGATAGTTGAGATTTCGGATGCGATGGTAGCCCTGCCAGGTGGAATAGGAACATTTGAGGAGCTGTTGGAGTGTTTGACTTGGAAACAATTGGGTTTGCATCATAATCCAGTAGTGATACTCAATACGGATGGGTATTATGATAAGTTGCTAGAGTGTATAGATCGGATGGTGGATGAGCAGATGATGCGTCCGATTCATAAGGAGATGTTTGTGGTGGTTAGCGAGCCCGAGGAGGTGCTTCCAGCAATCATGAATGCTCCAGATTGGGATCCTAGTACGCGTCGTTTGGCAGCCATCTAACAAAATGCAGCAGACCGTGGAAGTAGTAGAGCGTATATCGACTGCAATGTCCGAGTCGTGGGTGGCATGGGTGCTGTTTGTGCTGTTGGTGTTGCAGGCGGTGAATAGATTTTTTGTTCCCGATATGGCGGTTGTGCTGCGTGGTTTGTTTAGTCGTTCGGAGCGTACCTATGTGGATGCTAGTTGGCAGTCGGCCGTCTTGGAATGGGTATATAGAATGGGGGTGATAGCATTGGCTGTGTATTTGTGTGTGTTTGGTAATGCGCCATGCTCGATATTGGATTATTTGTGGGTGTTGTGTATGATGGCAGGTGTCTTGCTGATGCAGTATGGTATAGCGAGATTAGTGGGGGTAGTATTCTTGGGAGCGCGGCAGATGGAAGGTGCGTTTGAGTACAGGGCATATATATGCAATGTGGCAAGTGCGTTGTTGTGGCCTTTGTTGCTTGTGTCTCGTCTGTGTGGAAGTCAAACGGCTTTGGTGGTGTGTGTGATAGCATTAAGCTTATTGGCATTATTACTGATATGGAAAGGGTTGCAAATGTTTTGCAAGAATTTGCGCTCAATATTTTATATATTGCTTTATGTGGCCACTGTTGAGGTTTTGCCTTTGATAGTCGGCGTTTATGTGATAAAACAAGTTTTAGGATGAAGAAAATAAACAAGATTTTGGTGTCTCAGCCTCGTCCGTTGTCTAGTCGTAATCCTTATGCGGATATGGAAACGGAGTATGGTGTGCAGTGTGAATTTTTGCAGTTGATCAAGATTGAAGGATTGGGTGTGCGTGAGTTTAGGGATCAGCATATTTATTTGGAAGATTATACTGCGGTGATTGTTAATTCTCGTTTGGGCATTGATCATTATTTCCGATTGGCAGAAGAGACTCGTTTTACAGTGCCAGAATCGATGCATTATTATTGCATATCTGAGGCGGTTGGTAACTACTTGCAAAAGTATATCCAATATCGTAAGCGCAAAGTGTTTGTGGCCGAGAACAACCGCTTTGATACACTATTGCCCGCTATGCATCGTCGCCCTCAAGAGAAGTATTTGATGGTGTTGTCGGATGTGCATAATGATGACGACTTAAATATGTTTGCGGAGAATGATGTGCTGGTTAAACCCGCCATCATGTACCGTACTGTGGCGGCGGAATGGCCAGAAAACAAACCATTTGATTATGATATGATAGTGCTGTTTACTCCTTCAGGTGTAGCAGCATTGCGTAAGAATTTCCCCGATTGGGAGCAAGGTGAGACGGTGATTGCATGTTTTGGTGCGAATACAGCTCTTGCTTTGGAGGAGGCAGGATTTCGTGTGGATATCAAGGCTCCTTCGGAGAAATATCAAAGCATTACCACTGCGATTAAGGACTATTTGGAATCGCATCAAGCATAAGTTGGGATGAGGAGCACATTCCCAAAATCGGAAAAGTTGTGCGGTGATCAGGCGGTAGATCGCGTGTACAAGGAGGGGAAGCGCTTTGTCGTTTGGCCTATGCGTGTGACCTATATACCCGTGGAAGATGCGCCTACTGAAGTGTTGATATGGGCTCCGAAATCGCTATTCAAGCATGCAGTGGATCGAAATCGCTTGCGTCGTCTGATGCGCGAAGCATATCGACTGAATAAGCAGGTATTGCTTGACGCGGATAAGCACTACCATTTGGCATTGAATTATATAGATAAGGAGATGCAAGAGTACAAGACGATCAATAAGGCGATGGTGAAGATTTTGAAGCGTTTGGCTACTGAAGAATGAAAAAATGGTTGCGACATATATTCTTATTGCCCGTGTATTTTTACCGCTCGTGCATCTCGCCACTCACGCCTCCGAGTTGCCGGTTTACACCGACCTGTAGTCAGTATATGGTAGAGGCAGTGATGAAACATGGAATATTCAAGGGCGGATGGTTAGGCATTAAGCGAATTATGCGATGTCATCCCTGGGGCGGAAGTGGATATGATCCAGTCCCCTAAACGCTAAACACTAAACAAAATGAGAATAGATATATTAACAGCTTGTCCAGAGTTATTGGAGTCGCCACTGAATCACTCCATCGTTCAGCGAGCCAAAGATAAGGGGCTTGTGGAGATTTATGTGCATAACTTGCGAGATTTTACATTGGACAAACATCGTAAGATTGACGATTATGCCTTTGGCTTTGGTGCGGGTATGGTCTTGCAGATTGAGCCAATTGATCGAGCAATTTCATACCTCAAGTCTCAACGGGATTACGATGAGGTAATATTTACTGCGCCCGATGGCGAGCGCTTTACTCAAAAGGAAGCTAATGCTCTGTCTATGAAGGAGAATATTATTATCCTATGCGGGCATTATAAGGGTGTGGATCAGCGGGTGCGCGACCATTTTATCACCAAAGAATATACGATTGGCGATTTTGTATTGACCGGTGGTGAAATGCCTGCAGCCATTATGACGGATGCTATCGTGCGTTTGTTGCCTGGTGCGATAGGCGACGAGACTAGTGCGTTGAGCGATAGTTTTCAGGATGGATTGCTTGAACCAGGCGTTTATACTCGCCCTGCGGAATACAAGGGGTGGAAGGTGCCAGAGATTCTGCTGTCTGGGCATCAGGCCAAGATAGAGGATTGGTTGTATGAGGAGAGTGTACGCCATACACGCGAGAGGCGTCCAGATTTGTTAGACGAATAATCAAAAAAAAGATACCATGAAACGTTTATCATTTGTTTTAGTTTTTAGCTTGATAGCGCTGTTGTCAATGGCGCAAGCTAAGTATGTGTTTTTCTTTATTGGTGATGGCATGGGTGCTCACCAGGTGCTATCTACAGAGATGTATCTTGCAGAGTTGGAGGGTAGAATAGGTCGTAAATCATTATTGATGACTACTTTCCCCTATACGGGACAGGTGGCTACTTTTTCAGCCTCTAATGGTATTACCGATTCGGCCGCTTCGGGTACCTGTTTAGCTTCTGGAAAAAAGACGGATAATGGTATGATTGGTCAAACACCCGATGGCACGCCTGCTATTAGCGTAGCATCCCGTCTGAAACAACAAGGATGGGGAGTGGGTATAATGACTACGGTGACCATCGATCATGCTACACCCTCTGCTCACTATGCGCATACGCCTTCGCGCGATAACTATTATATGATAGGTACGCAGTTGGCAGAGTCTGGTTTTGACTTTTTTGGAGGGTCGGGTTTTGCGTGTCCACAGGATAAGAATAATACAGCTGCACCTAATCTATATGACTTGTGCCAAGAGAATGGATACCTGTTGGCCGGTGGATATGAAGCAGCAAAGACCAATATCGCTGCTCCTAAGATGCTAATGGTGCCAGCTGAGTGTTTGGTAGATCGTACACGCGGTGCAGGTGCGTTGCCTTATGCTATAGACCGCCAAGAGGGTGACTTGAGTCTAGCGCAAATAGTAGAGATAGCAATTGAGCACCTGGGTCGTAACGATCGCTTCTTTATGATGGCAGAGGGAGGTAAGATAGATTATGCTAGCCATGGCAATGATGGTGGTACAGTCTTGCGCGAGGTAATGGATTTTGATAATGCTATTAAGTTAGCTTATGATTTTTATCTGCAACACCCAGATGAGACTTTGATCGTGGTTACGGCAGACCATGAGACTGGCGGTATGGCGCTCGGTAATAGCGACTATGTGCTGAACCTCAAGGTGTTAGCGGAGCAAAAATGCTCTTCGGATATGCTATCGGATCAGTTGTCGGCCTTGCATAAGAGAGAGGGTGAATACTTGGGTTGGGAGCAAGTAAAAGAGGTGATAGCTAGCAATACGGGTCTATATGCAGCAGTGGAGATGACGGATGAAGAGGATAAGCAATTGCAGGCTGCTTTTGAGAGTATGATGCTAAATCAAGGTGGCCGAAAAACATTGTATAAAGATATCAATGCATTAGCTTCTCAAGCGTTGAAGATTCTCAATAAGAAATCTCGTTTGGGTTGGACTACCGGAGGGCATACAGCATCAGCAGTGCCTGTGTTTGCTATCGGAGTGGGTGCGGAGCGCTTTACGGGTTGGCATGATAATAGTGAGATAGCTCCGCTCATCTATCAGGCTACACAATCAAAGTAGAGGTAGAATTTCGTCGTAAGTAAAGCCTCGTTGGAGGCAGAATCTTATAAGCTTTTCTCGTGCCATCGGGTCGCTAGACTTGATGGCACGTTTTTTGGTGGCAATGATGCGTTTTAAAGTATTGAGATATTCTGTGGGATCAATGGTTTCAAGAGCTTGGTTGATATAGGATGCTGCTATATGTTTGGCATATAGGGCAGCCTGAATTTTTAGCCGTCCCCAGCCCTGGTATAGTAGTTTGTCATGAGCAAAAGCACGACAATAGCGTTCGTCGTCAATATAGCGTTGCGATTTGAGGTGGGCGATGATTGGTGCTATTGCTTCGGCGTTGGCTCCCCATTGTTGTAACTTGCTACTTACTTCATAGGAGCAGTGTTCTGCCCCCGCGCAATATGCTTCTGCCTTATGCTTTAATTCGTCCAAAGACCATTCGTGGTTTGCCATAAATATCATGTTTGAGTAGAATGTCTGTATAACCAAGCTGAGCCATCATTTCGCATACCTCATTGCCGTATGCTTCGTTGATTTCAAAGAAGAGCATTGGGGCCGCTTTGAGGGCTGCTATGCGGCGGTAGAAGAGTAGCGGATCGTCGTTCGGAACAAAGAGTGCAGTATGCGGTTCGTGATCCAATACGCGGGCTTGCATATCTGCCTTCTCGCGGAGGCAGATATAGGGTGGATTGCTGACGATAATATCCACGCTATCAGGCGTTTCGGATAAAATGTCCATTACTTTCCATTTGATATTTACATTATTTGATCGACCGTTTTCTCTAGCCACTTCTACTGCGTCGGAGCTAATATCTATGCCTTGTATTATCCAATTTGGACAATGCTTTTTGAGCGCAATAGCAATGCATCCACTACCGGTGCCAATGTCTAGCACGCGCAGTGGTGCGTTGTTGTCGTTGGTGCTAATCACCCAATCAACTAATTCGGCTGTCTCAGGACGAGGAATCAAGGTGGTGGGTTTGACATGCAGGTCGAGGCCCATCCAGTGGGTTTTGCCAAAAATATATTGGATGGGGGTGTTTGCTTGTAACTGATCAATGATAGAGTCTAGATTAGGGATTTCGGGTGCAGTATTAGCAGTGATGATTTGCGTGCGTGTCAAACCAGTTGCTTCTTCTATGATCCAAAGTGCCAACTCGCGTAGTTCTTCTTCAGGGTAGAAATTCCGTAGTTCGGAGATGATATGGTGGATGAGCGATTTCATGTTGCAAAGATATACAAAAATAACGAATTAAGCAAGTTATTGTCGTGAAAAATGACAAAAAAGCAAGAAATTCATATGAATATTTGGTTGCATCAAAAAAAAGTAGTAACTTTACACGATTTTCCGAGAAAATCACTTATATTTTGCGAAAACACACTCAATTATACCATGAAAAAAACTATTCTGCTTTTAGGCTGTACGCTGTTGTTTGCATCTAGCGTTTTTTCTGCAAATTTAAATGTTTATGCTTCTGGATTGAAAGTTATGGGCATGACCGATGATCGGCAGTTGTCTATATCCTATTTTCTAAATGCCCCTGCAGATGAGGTTGTTTTTTTACTTGTTGATAAAATGAATCCAACATCAGCTCCTTACTTTGAGGTGCAATTGCCTAGTAAGAGCGCTGGTGAGAATTCTGCGGTGGTTAATTTGTTTGGTATTGATGTGAGTCGCTATACATGGGGCATAAAAGCGAGTTGTAATACTGCAAATGCCACAACTGTTTTGGTCAGAGGCGGTTATGGGTCTTCTGAAGAGAAATTTCAATTTTACACGCCAGCAGGACTTGCTGTAGATAATAATCCTAATAGTCCATATTTTGGTCGTATATATATATCTGAAAGTCGAAATGGAGCGTCAATAACCGTAAATGGAGCCTCTAAAACATCTGAAGAGGGAGTTTATCTGTTTAACCCTGATTTGTCTGGTGGTGATACTCCATATACAGGTGGTGTAAGTTGGAATCAGAGTCTTGAAAAGGATAATGCTGGGCCTTATGATATGTATGGGCCCGCGCGCCTTGCAATAGACGAGGAAGGCTTTGTTTATGTATGTGATAATGGCCCTGTTTCGCATGGAACCTCTGGAGTATGGCGAATGAATCCTGCTTCTCCTGATTCAGAATTTGATGATGTGTTAAACACTTTTAAAGACGGACAACAGCAAAATAAACGAGGTGTTCTGTACAATCGTATTAACTCTGCAGTAGTGATAGGTGGAAGGCATAATAAGAAACTTGTAGCAATAGATAATACTAGCGATGATAAACCTAATATGGTAAGTATCCCATTGGAGATTGATGAGAATGTATATCCGGATGCTGTTTCGTCTACAGTGCTTAGAAATGTATATGAAGACAAAATTGTGAATTCGCACAATACCATAGTTCGTGGTATACATGGAGATTATTGGGTGTTTCAGTATAGATCAAAGTTGGATGATTATCCACCGATTACGCATTACAATAGTAACTATGAAAGGGATTTTTATGTAGATAAAGATAATGAATTGGATGGAATGACTGGGGTAAGTCCGAATCTCCGTGGTAGTGGTGCGTTAAGTCCGGATGGTTCATTGCTAGCTTTCAACACAACGGATGGCCTATTTATTTATAATGTAAGTTATGGGGTAAATAACAAACCATCATTGACATTGAATGAGCATATCTCAAATTTTAATAATCAAGCATTTGGAAATGTTGATGGAATAGCCTTTGATGTGGCGGGCAATTTGTATTTTGCTAGTGCAAGGTGCGAACGATTCTATGTGTGCGCGCTGAAAAAACAAAATAACACGCATACGACTATTGCTCCAAGTAGTCAAAAAATTCCGGAGGCGTCTCCTCGTATTCGTATGATGGCGTACAATCTTCGTCTGACGGTGGCTGATGACAAGTATAATTTTTCATTCTATGCTAATTCCAAACCATTGGCTGGAAATTTATTTATCTATTCTGATAAGGAGTTGACGCATAAGGTGCATACGGTTGCTTTGTTCAATTTGAATCAAGGTAAAAATAATGTATCAGTAGATATGGATGATCTTTCTCATAATGATGGAAAAGATCTTTATTGGGCGGTTGAGTTGACCGGTGAGCAGAATCCTGTTTTTGGTGAGGTGTATCGACAAGATGAATCTTTGAATCGTGCTTATGCTGTTATTGATAATAACCCAGAATCGAATTTCTTTGGTCGAATATATGTGGCAAATAGAATAGAGGGCAAAGATGATGAAATGTATGTATTGGATTATGATTATTCTTATCTTGTTAAGAAAAGTCCTATTGGCACATATTCTGCTGGGCGTCCAGCTGTGGATTCTGAAGGTTTTGTTTATTGGGCAGATTATGGCGATACAGGCAGTGGAATAATGATTATGGATCCTTCTACTTTTGTTACTAACCAATTCTTTCAAGGAGAAAAAAATAACAAAGGTGTATGGATTAATAATAGTGTTGCTGTCGGTTCGTCCACTCCGGGAGTGTATGTTTATGGAACAGGATCTGATACAAAGTTATATATGGTTAATGAAGATGCGCTTGGTGCCCATGCGCCTTATAGTTACTGCGTGTATAACATTGGACAAGGCGATGGAACCATCCTGCGAACTTGGGGTACTGCACCTTCAAAAACAGTGGCTATTACAGACAATGATGGCCAGAACTTCTCTATTGTAGCCACAACTCATGGAGTGTTCCTTTGTCAAAATAGAGAGTTGAACATGAATAAGCAGGGCGCTTACTCTTTGCAATTTTATGACAACAAAGGTGTGAGACGTTATGTGTCTGATGGCAAAGCGCTGATTATAAACGGTTCGTATGGTGGCGGTATGGCTATTTCTAGGGATGAGAGCCAACTCGCGATGGTAAATGGTGTAGGTGGAATTTTATTATTTGACATAGTGTGGAATGGAGATACACCAGGATTGACTATAAATAGAACATATGAAACGGATTTTTCTGCAATTAGTACCATACACTTTGATTATGCGGGAAATCTTGTTGTGACAACAGGAACGGGGTATGGCTATAACCATGTAAATGATCTTCGCTTAGTGGTATATTCGCAACCAACAAATGATAATACCATCATAGTTCCTGCGCCGTCATCACAACGTATACCGGCTTTAGTTTTAGATGAAAAGCGGGATAACAGTACAGCGTTGGCCGCTGCAAAGGCAACGGGAGAACAAATGAGTACCGTTCGAGTTCTTCGTTCGTTGGCTGGTGGTATGTATAATACCGTTTGCTTACCATTCAACGCTTCTCTCACTGAAGGACCACTCGCTGGTGCAAGAGCATATACCTTCTCTGGTAGTTCAAAGACGGAAGGTGGCGATATCCTATTGCACTTCAGCGAGGCATATTTAATCAATGCGGGTATACCTTACCTTGTCGAACCGCAAGAAGACATCGCTTCGCCTATGGATTTCAACAATGTCACAATCACTACATTAGAAGGCGGGAGTACTGGTAGTGGCAATATCACCTTCAAAGGAATTTTAGCTCCACAAGAATTGACGCAAGGAAACAAGAGCATACTGTTCTTGGTTAGCGACAATAAACTCGCATGGGCGAATACCACTGCTAACATGAATGGTATGCGTGCATATTTCTCTTTGCCTGAAGGCGCATACGATCAACTCCGCACTAGCGCACGAATCGTGACATCCGAATCGGGTACTACAGACATCCAACAAACTTCTACGCAGGCTAATACACAAAAAATCATGCAAAATGGTAGGCTTTACATCCGCAAAGATGGACAAATTTATACCATTTTGGGAAGAAAAGTGAAATAATTTACACTAAAATTTGGTCAATTAGAAAAAAAGTAGTACCTTTGCACGCTTTTTCGCGCGTTCGCGTATGGTTTGCTATGTGTGGGCGTGGTGATTAAGGTAATAAAAATAAATTATTAACAATTTAATTAACTAATCAAACATTATGTTAAATCATTACGAAGCCGCTTTCGTGTTGACTCCCGTTTTGTCTGAACCACAGATGAAGGAAGCGGTTGACAAATTCGAGAAACTTCTCGTGGAGAATGGCGGTACCATTCTTAACCGTGAGGAGTGGGGTTTGAAGAAATTGGCTTACCCTATCCAAGGCAAAACAACGGGATTCTACGCCTTGCTGCAATTTGATGTAGAACCTGAGATGATTGCGAAGCTCGAGACAGCATTCCGTCGTGATGAGCGCGTGTTGCGTTTCCTCACTACCCGTCTTGACAAGTACGCATTTGAGTACGCTCAAAAGCGTCGTAACGCAAATGTTAAACCAGTAGAACAAGAGGAGGCTTAATCATGGCACAAAATGACGAAATCCGCTATTTGACCCCAAAGACCAACGAGGCAAAGAAGAAAAAGTACTGCCG
>JAZSGL010000031.1:0-32686 GCA_045532735.1 Paludibacteraceae bacterium
ATACTTTTTACCAGCCTCGAGAACGATGTACTTCTCATACATACCTGTACGAGCAGTTTGATCTACCTCGTTGATACCTTGATCCATTGCATTTGCCTCAATGAGATCTACACCTGCCTCAGATACATAGAAACCATTTGGCAAAGAGTTCAAATCAGGACCATTCCCTTTTTTCTCATCACATGAAGTGAATGTAAACGCAGCAACAAGTGCAGCTGCTAAAATACAAAATTTCTTCATAATAATTTTAAATTTTGATTAGTTAATAAAATTGTTAATTGTTAATATATTCAATTAAGAATATTTGCTAGTTTAATAACCTTTATTTTGTGTCCAAATCTTCTTACCAGTTTTTGGATCAACATAGGACTTCTGTAATACTGTGTAAGGAATAGGGAACCAACGACGTGTCTCCGCTGTATTCTTAATGTATTGAATGTTTTCAAATTGACCGAAACGAATCAAGTCACGACGACGTTGATTCTCCCATGTCAATTCACGTCCACGCTCAGCAAGGATACCATCTTTAAGTCCTGTTCCTAAAGCAGTAAATGCGTCAGGGTATGCGGCATCAAAAGCAGCAATAGGATCCTGTTCGTGTGTAAAACTACGTTTTTTGATAGCATCTACAGCTGAATTTTCAATACCAGGAGCATCATCTTGTCCACCGCGCAAGATAGCCTCTTTCTTCATCAAGATTACATCGGCATAACGCAAGAGCACAAAGTCGTTCTCCATATAAGTATAAGTACCCGTTTTATCAATCTCATACTTGTACATACGTGCACCGTCAATACGGTTAGCAGAATCCAATGCGTTAATTTGAGGAACAATAACAATAGGTGTGCCATCATTATCTGCAATCGTATCACCATTCTCTTCACAAAGAGGGCCCAAGAACCATGCATATTGATGCTCTGCCAAAGTTCCTTCGCTCTTTCCTGCACCACGAACATCGCTTGTATTATAAATCTCCATAAATTGTGGACGAGCAACGAAACCATTCCAGCAGTCAAGTTTCATACCGAAACGAGTTTGGAACTTGTAGTGCAAAGAGAGATAGCATATACGCAATTTGTTTTTGCAAGAATATTGATCACGCTCGTTGTTGGTAGTACCATCCTCAACGATAGTAAAGATATTTTCCTTGCTATCACCGTTCTCAAGAAGGAAGTTATTGAAATAGTTACTCTCAATAGCATAAGAGCCAGAGTTAATCACTTTATTGAGACAACGAATAGCGTTAGTATAGAAATCAGCAGTACTGCTAATAGTAATACCAGCTTCTTTCATAAGAACGGAAGCAGAGTCACCATTGTGCACGGTGCATGTACGTTGAGCGGCCATTACGTTTTCAGGAGTACAACCATAAGACTCAGCATTGAGATACAATTTAGCCAAAAGTGTATATGCCATACCTTGAGTGCAACGACCCAAATACAATTGACGATTGGATTCATCTACAACAGCCATATTTGGAGCGTTTTTCTCTAAACATGCGACAAGGTGAGCCCAGGTGACCCATGGGTCAAGCAATGTCTCTTTACGGTCAGAATAATCCTCCATGTATGGAATACGACCAAAAGAGTCGAAAAGCAAATAGTAGTAGTATGAACGAAGAACTTCCATTTCACCAACATACATTGCATAGATTTCTGGAGACATATTCTCTTCGTTGGAATAGAGTGTTTGTAGCAAGTTGTTGCACAAGACAGAACCTGATACAGTACAGTTCCAAATATTTTTAAATGCCTCTCCATATGCATTCCACTCGTGTGTGTTAAGGAATTTCCAATAACCACCATCGTTCCAGTCACCACCCTTACGGATTGGGCATAATCCTTCATCCGATGTCAAAGTGTTTACACCCCAATATCCCCAGTGGTCATGCATAAAACGAAGATCCGCATAAGCTTGCCCCACAAGGTTAGTTACATTTTGCTCATTTTGCAGCATTTGGTCCGTGGTAGGTTTACCGAAGTTTTCCTCTTCCAAGAACCCCTCACAAGAAGAAAATACTGGCAATGCTATTGCGCATATAAGCGCATATTTAAAAATCTTTTTCATTATTTCTACAAATTAAAAGAGGTTAAGATTTACACCAAATAAGAATGACGCTGTCTTTGGATAGAAGTTATTAATTTCTATACCTGGATAGTCTATACAAGAAGTATTTACTTCTGGATCTAGTCCTGAATAGGATGTGATTGTAAAGAGGTTTTGTCCTGTAGCATAGAGACGCAAAGAGCGCGCATACTTATTTTCCTTAAACTTGAAAGTATATCCAACAGTGATGTTGTCACATTTCAAATACGAGCCGTCTTCCAACCAATAATCTGAGAAGTGATTGTAGTCTGCAAACACAGCACCTTTATTTTTAACAGGTCCATTGCCAGATGCAACATCCTTTACAAAGAAGTTATAATCTGTGGTTTTATCGGTACCATCAGGAGTGTACATAAAGCGTGTTGCATTCAAAAGTTTGTTACCAATCACACCACGCAAGAATATTGTTACATCCAAATTCTTATAGCGAACAGTATTATTCCAGCCATATGTTACAGCAGGTTGAGCAGAACCCAAATACTTCTTATCAGCCGCAGTAGGTTTCGCAGTTGGGCCACCGTATTGATCCTCATATACCCATTCACCTTTATCATTGAATCCCATAAACTTATATCCATAGAACTGACCTACCTTGCCACCTTCCATAAGGATTTGTGTATAGGAGTCAGAACCGTTGAACTTGTTACCATAGAGGTTACCTTGTGGTGAAGAAGTATAGTTGAATCCTTTCTCTGGGTCAGAGAGTTTGGTGATTATGTTTTCGTTCCAAGCAAGTGTAAGCGAAGATGTCCAAGTTACATCTTTAGTTTGTACAGGTACACCAGTTACAGCCAATTCAACACCATAAGAGAGCATTTCACCAGCGTTAGCAAGGAGTTTATCGTATTGATATGGAGGAGTTGGTACATCATACCACCAGAGGAGGTCTTTAGTATTACGAACATAACCTTCCAAGCTACCAGTCAATCGGTTATCAAAGAATCCATAATCTACACCGAGGTTGTACTCATACTTTTTCTCCCATTTAAGATCTGGGTTAACATTCTGAGTTACTTTATATGTATTAACCTCTTTACCACCAATAGTAATCACGTCAGATTTAGAAAGAAGTGCTACAGACATGAGACTAGATCCCACATTATTACCAGTAACACCAAAACCTGCGCGAAGTTTCAACTCATCTACCCATGTTGCATCGCTCATAAAGTCTTCACCTTTAATACGCCAACCCGCACTAGCAGCAGGGAAGTACCCCCACTTATTGTTAGCTCCGAAGCGGCTAGAGCCTTCTGCACGGAGTGAAACAGAAAGGAGGTATTTATCGTCGTAGTTGTAATTCACACGAGCAAACGCAGCAGCCAAAGCATGTGAATTACGCCATGAACTGACAGAAAGATTATCTTTAGAAGCATCACCTTCACCAATCGAATAATATTTAAGAGAAGGCATGACGAAACCCTTATTAGCAGCCTTCAAGCCATCATCCATAAAATGTTGGTATGAGAAACCTGCTACAGCAACAATGCTATGTTTATCCCATTGTCCTGCATAATCAACTGTTGCTTCATACAATTGGTTAAGTCCCATATCATATTGACGATCAGCCCAGTCGCTACTACCTACAGAGTTTGGAGACAACAAGTTACCAACGTATTTGTATTTACGGTTATCGCCCTCTTCTATCGCAGCAAAGGCATTCACTTTCAAACCAGGAACTGCCTTGATATCTACAGTAGCCTTAATAGAACCACGGAAGAAGTTACCATCTTGATAATCCTCTGTGTTATATAATCTCTCTATTGGGTTATTTTGACCACTATTTGACACCAAATAATATCCATTAGGAGATGTCTCATCATAGATAGGCATAGTGGGGTTAAGCAATGATGCTTGTGTATAATCAGCAGCAGAATAATCGTTGCGATAGTGCATATAAGATACATCGTATTGCAATTTCAACCAGCCATTCAAGCACTTCTGATCAGCTGCTAACTTAGCAGTGATTTCATTACGACCATTATTGATCGCAATACCTTGTGCATTCTTGTAGTTGACAGAAGCACGGTAGCTAAAGTTTTTGTGAGAGCCAGTAATAGCTACATTATGATTATGTGTGATAGCAGCATCACGACTCATTGCCTTTGTCCAGTCGGTATCTGCACCATGATCAATACCAGACAACAAACCACCTGTATATTCACCCAATTGACGGAACTCATCTGCATTCGCCATTCCCACACGGCTATTGATCCATGAAACGTTCATATAGCCAGAGTATTCTAATTGTGTCTCTGCTTGATCGTTATACCCTTCACCACGCTTGGTAGTAATAAGGATTACACCATTGGTACCACGTGTACCATAGATAGCAGCAGCTGAACCGTCTTTCAACACGTCCATAGAAGCGATTTCATCTGGAGCAAGATTATCTATATTGCTTGTAGGCACACCATCTACGATATACAAGGGTGAAGAACCTGTTCCTTGTCCTAAAGTAGAGAAACCACGAATTTGGATATTGTATCCAGTAGAAGTAGGATCTGAAGTTGTACGGCTGATATTCAAACCTGCCACTTTACCTTGGAGAAGTCCAACAGGGTTAGATTTAACACCCGCGTTGAAGTCCTCAGCCTTGATAGAAGCCACAGAACCTGTAACCTCTTTCTTCTTTTGTGAACCATAACCGATGGCTACGACTTCTTGGAGGACATGAGTGTCTTCTGCCAATCTTACGATCATGCCATCTTTAGCAGCTAGTGTTTGTGCTGCGAAGCCCATGTAACTAATTTGGATTTGAGTACCCTCAGCTACATTAAGCACGAAATTACCATCGAAATCCGTAATCACACCATTGGTAGTGCCTACTTCTACGACACTAGCACCAATAACAGGGAAATCGGTAGCATCTTCCAAAACGGTACCTGTAATCTGAGCAGACATTGTCAGAGAGAATGCTGCAAACAGTACAAGTAAAAATGTCTTGTTTTTCATCATGTTTTGTTTTAAAATTAATAATTTATTTTTAATTAGATCGTTTCACTGTTAGACCGCCTACGGCTATTAGATCGCTTTGCTGTTAGACCGCCTGCGGCTGTTAGAGCTCATAAAATTATTTCTTCCCTTCTTTGATGAGCACTACGCTGATAGCGCCGAGGATAAGCAATACACCTGCTGCCACCAACATGCCTACTTGCGAGCCCGCGCATATATACTTAAGGATTGCACCGCCAATGATTGCAGCCACGATTTGTGGTAAGCAGATGGTGCAGTTGAAGAGGCCGAGGTAGTAACCCATATTGTCACCCTTGAGCGAGTTGGTCAAGATGGTGAATGGCACTGCCAACATAGCTGCCCAAGCTGCGCCAATGAATGCGTAAGAAACGTGCAACACGAATTGGTTGGTCACAAACAAGGTAGAGATAAATCCTAACGCACCGACAATCAAAGAGATAGCATATGCGCCCTTGTTGTGGAAGTATTTCTCGAGGGTTGGCATAATCAATGCCCAAAGCATAGAACCAACTGCTTGAATAGCAAAGCAAACGCCTACCCAGTTACCTGCGTTTTGGAAGGCGGTATCTGCGGTATTGACGCCATCCCAACCAAAGCATTGGGTAGCGATAGCACCGTTGGAATATGTCCACATAAAGAGGAATGCTGCCCAGCAGAAGAACTGCACAAGACCAACAGTCCAGAAGGTAGAAGGTGCATTGATAAGCAGCTTGATGAAGCTTGGGTCTTCCTTCTTCTCGTCTTTCTTGGTGTCAAGCCCGTGGAACTTAGCATATTCCTCTGGATTCAACTCCTTGACCGTTACGAAGGTATAGAGGACGCAGAGCATAAGAATAGCTGCGCCTATGTAGAAGCTCCATTTTACTGAGTCAGGAATAACACCTTCTGGAGCAGTATTAGCGATGCCTACCCAAGTAAAGAGGATTGGGAAGATGTAACCAGCGAGTGAACCAGCGTTGCAGAGGAATGATTGGATAGAATAAGCGAGACCTTTTTGCTCCTCGTTTACCATATCGCCCACCATCATCTTGAATGGTTGCATAGCAATATTGATGGAAGTATCCAAGAACATGAGGGAGAACAATCCGAACCACATGGCAGCATTCAAGCCAAGGAAGAGGGATTGTGTAAAGGTGAAGTTACCTGCATTAGGCAAGAGCAACATCACAGCCACTGCTATGAGCGCACCTACGATGAGGTAAGGTTTGCGACGACCAAGGCGATTCCAAGTCTTGTCGGAATACTTACCTACAAGAGGTTGCACGATCATACCCATCAATGGGGGGAGTACCCAAAAGAATGAAAGTTGGTGTGGATCAGCGCCAAGTGTAGCGAAAATACGAGAGATATTCGCACTCTGGAGTGCATAAGCAATTTGGACGCCAAAGAATCCAAAACTGAGGTTAAATAGCTGTCCAAAGGACAAGTTGCGTTTTTCTGTCATGACTAATTATTATTCACTAAAGTGATATCGTTTTTCAAAATCGGGTGCAAAGATACACATTTTTTCGCATATACGCAAGAGTTTCGCCAAAAAATACACATTTTCTCTACGCAAACGATTTCGAAAAACCATAATTTGCTAGACAAATCAGGTCGGTATGTAAAAAGAAAAAAAATAGTTGTGTTTAACATTTTATATAATTTAATATATTTTAACAATTCGTACATTATTTGTATCATTATCACATTATCACACTATCACATAAAAAAAAGAGTCGAATGGTATGTCTACTATTTTCAGTTTGCACCTATATAATATAAATAATATATAATTAAAATTATATATTATTATAATATTACAACCCTATCCCCTATTGCCCCCTTCCCCTTAAATTTTTGCCATTTTTCGCAAAGTATGATTTGGGTAGTTGGGCAGTATGAAGAGTAATTTCGCTCATAAAATAATGTGATAGTGTGATAATGTGATAATTGGATATGTTAAAAATGTTTAATATTTGTCTTTGAGCAAGCTCACACAACCATATGCATTCTGGTAAAATAAATTATAATCTATTTGAAATATTCGCTGAGGAGAGGGGTATCTTTGAAGACACCGACCTCGCTACGCTCGCCCACCTCAAAAATACTGTCTTGATACGCCGGACATACATAATCGCTCATATTGCACAAAGTAAACTTTTTGTTACCCGAACGCATATGATTGTATTTGAGCAAGCTCACACAACCATATGCATTCTGGTAAAATAGATTATTCTATTTGAAATATTCGCTGATTATGTATGAGCTATCTTCGGGGTATCTTCGGGATATCTTCGGGATAAAAGGGTTGTATGGGGTGGTATTGAATGGTATAGGGTTGTATAGGATGGTGTAGGATGATTTAGGATGGTGATGATAGTGGTTATTATCAGCGGGTTGCAGAATAGACTGTAAGAAAATATAAAAATATTTTTGACAAATATTTGTATATATAAAAAAAAAGTATTATCTTTGCACTCGCGTTTCTGAAAAAGTTAATAAACATAACAAATATATAAGAAAATTACAAGTTCGTATGACACGACATGAACAACTAATTGAAGCATTACAACATCATTTCGGTTTTGATTCTTTTAAAGGTAATCAAGAAGCTATCATCAACAACCTAATGGATGGCAAAGACACCTTTGTATTGATGCCAACAGGCGGCGGTAAAAGTCTATGTTATCAATTGCCATCATTATTAATGGATGGTGTAGCTATTGTGATCTCCCCGCTGATTGCACTAATGAAGAATCAAGTGGATGCGATGCGTAATTATTCGGAAGAGGATGGTGTAGCGCACTTTATCAATTCATCGTTGTCACGTCCAGAGATTCATGCCGTGAAGGCAGATGTGCTGAGTGGCAAGACGAAATTGCTGTATGTAGCTCCAGAGTCATTGAATAAGGACGAGAATGTGGATTTCTTAAAGGGTGTAAAGATATCGTTTTACGCAGTAGATGAGGCGCACTGTATATCAGAATGGGGTCATGATTTCCGTCCTGAGTATAGGCGTATTCATCCTATAGTAGAGCGTATAGGCAAGGCTCCTATCATTGCATTGACCGCCACTGCGACTCCTAAGGTTCAGAGTGATATACAAAAGAACTTGGACATGATGGATGCGACGGTATTCAAGTCGTCGTTTAATCGTCCCAACCTATATTATGAGGTACGTCAGAAGACGGATGATGTGGACAAAGATTTGGTTCGTTATATTCGTACGATGGATGGTAAGTCGGGTATTATATATTGTTTGAGTCGCAAGACGGTAGAGGATTTGGCAGAGACCTTGCGTGTGAACAATATATCTTCTCTACCCTACCACGCCGGTATGGATGCAGCGACTCGTAGTGCGAATCAGGATGCCTTTTTGATGGAAAAGGTGCAAGTGATCGTAGCGACGATAGCCTTTGGTATGGGTATAGATAAGCCAGATGTTCGCTTTGTGATCCACTATGATATTCCAAAATCATTGGAAGGTTATTATCAAGAGACTGGTCGTGCAGGTCGTGATGGTGGTGAGGGTCAGTGTATATGCTTCTATTCGCCAAAGGATATCGAACGATTGAGAAAATTCCAGCAAGGCAAACCAGTGGCAGAGCAAGAGATCAGCAATCAGCTATTGTTTGAGACGCAATCGTATGCAGAGAGTTCTATTTGTCGTAGAAAATTGTTGCTTCATTATTTTGGTGAGGAATACAAGAAAGAAGACTGCGGAAGTTGCGATAATTGTCGCAAGACCTATAAGATGGTAGAGGCGACGGAATTGTTGGGATTGATATTGGAGATTATTCAGCAATTGAATGAAAAATTCCGTGTGGAGCATATAGTGGATATTATGAAGGGTAAAGAGAGTGCTGCAGTATTGTCATATAAGCATAATGAGTTGGAGAATTTCGGTTGTGCGGAGGATGAGGATGAGCAAAACTTGTATGCGATAGTTCGTCAGGCTATGGTGAGTGGATACATCAAGAAAGACATTGAGTCGTATGGCGATTTGAAGTTGACGTCCCATGGCAAGAAGTTCCTGAAGCGTCCGACGACCTTTGAGGTACCAATAGAGGTTCATAATGAGGATGAGGATGGCGAGTTAGGATCGGGCATGGCTACCTGTGCTGCAGCGGATGATGTATTGTTCTCTATATTAAAGGACTTGCGCAAGAAATTGAGCAAGCGCATGAATGTACCTCCATTTGTAATCTTCCAAGATGGCAGTTTGGAAGCGATGGCCACGACTTATCCAATAAAGATGGAGGAGTTGCAGAATATTCCTGGTGTGGGTGTAGGTAAAGCCAAACGTTATGGTGAGGAGTTTATTCGCGTGATAAAGGAGTATGTAGAGGAAAATGATGTGATTCGCCCAGAGGATTTGCGTGTGCGCACAGTGGCGAAGAACTCAGCTCGTAAGATTGCGATTATTCAAGCGATCGACCGCCGCGTAGCATTGGATGATTTGGCAGAGCGACTTGGTATGTCGATGGAAGAGATGCTAGAGGAGATAGAAGCGATCGTATATTCAGGTACGAAGTTGAATATCAAATACTTTATAGAAGAAGTAGTTGATCCTGATGAAGAGGCAGATATTTACTACTATTTCCGTCATGCGGAGAATGATAGCATCAAGTTGGCGATGGAAGAGTTGGGTGAGGATGATTACGATGAGATCAACGTGAGATTGGTGAGAATTAAGTTCCATAGTGAGTTGGGTAATTAGACCGCTGCGCTGTTAGAAGTAAGACCGTTTTACTGTTAGACCGCTGCGCTGTTAGACATGAGAAAAGGAGAGATAGATATAATCACATTGGGTTGCTCAAAGAACTTGGTGGATGCAGAGCGATTGATGCGCCAGTTGGAGTTGGCGGGTTATCATTGTGTGCATGACGCAGCAGATCCTAAGGGTGAGATAGCAATCATTAATACTTGTGGATTCATTGGTGATGCGAAAGAAGAAAGTATTGAGATAATCCTTCAATTCGCAGAGCGTAAGACCAAAGGCAAACTGCGCAAGTTATATGTCATGGGGTGTCTGTCTCAACGCTATAGGGATGAACTGCCAACGGAGATTCCGGAAGTGGATAAGTGGTTTGGGAAATTTGATTTCCTTGGAATCGTTGAGGAGGTTGGGCGATTAGGCGATAAGGCGATTGGGCGACTAGGCACGGATTATGAGCGGATGCTGACGACGCCGAAGCATTATGCGTATTTGAAGATAGCAGAAGGTTGTAATAGATATTGTTCGTATTGTGCGATTCCTCTGATTACAGGTCGTTTTACTTCGCGCAAGATGGAGGAGATCTTGGATGAAGTGCGTTGGTTAGTAAGCGAAGGGGTAAAAGAATTTAATGTGATTGCGCAGGATTTATCTAGCTATGGATTAGACCTTTATGGGGAGCATCGATTAGCGCAATTGGTGGATGAGATGGCGCAGATAGAGGGTGTGGAGTGGATAAGATTGCACTACACCTACCCTACGGATTTCCCGTATGACTTGCTGCCAGTGATGGCAAAGCACAAGAATGTGTGCAAGTATATGGATATAGCTCTGCAACATTGTTCGGACCATATGCTGAAGAAGATGCACAGACATATCACTCGCGAGGAGCAGGATGCAGTGATTGCGAGGATTCGTAAGGAGGTGCCGGGTATATGTATTCGTACCACATTGTTAGTGGGTCATCCAGGTGAGACGGAGGAGGATTTTGCGGAATTGTGCGATTGGGTGAGGGCGATGAAGTTTGAGCGAATGGGTGCATTTGCGTATAGCGAGGAAGAGGGAACATATGCAGCTAAGCATTATAAAGATGATATTCCTCAGGAGGAGAAAGATAGGCGTGTGGACAAGCTGATGGCCATTCAGCAGGAGATTTCGGCGGAATTATTGCGTGGAATGATTGGTAGGAGATTGCGTGTAGTGATAGACAGAGAAGAGGAAGCGTATTATATCGGTCGCACGGAATATGATTCACCAGAAGTGGATTGCGAAGTGCTGATAGAAAAACGGTCAGGAAGCAAGGAAGAAGGAGAAAAGAGATTGAAAGTAGGAGAATTTTATATAGTAACCATACAAAAAACAGAGGATTTTGACCTCTACGCTAGTTTATGACAACAAAAGAATTAATACATGCAATCAGTCAGAAGAGCGGAATGAAGAAGATCCGCACGGAAGAATTGATGAGTGCGACTGTAGCCATATTGCAAAAAGAGTTGCTGGATGGCAAAAGTGTACAGATGCCAAGTTTTGGGACGCTGGAGATGAAACTAAGAAGCGCACGCGAGGTGATTCATCCAACGACGAAAGAACGCACAGTTGTTCCAGAGAAGATGCAACTGAGTTTCAAAGCGAGTGCCTTAATAAAAGAACAATTGAAAAACGCATAAGATATGGCTAGCAATAGATTGACATGGCAAGAACTGCGCAAAGCAGTAGTGGAATACACGAATTGTTCAGAACAAGAGGCTGATCGTTTTCTCAATGCATTGCTAGAAAGCATCATAGAGGGTTTGAAGCAAGATAAGCAGGTGAAGATCAAGGGGCTTGGTGTGTTTACATTGAAAGCAGTAGCACCTCGTAAGAGTGTGAATATAGCTACAGGTGAGGACATTATTATAGATGGATATAATAAGTTGACCTTCACAGCAGAATCCATGCTCAAGGAGAGTGTAGAGAAGCGTATAGATCAACCTAAGACAGAGGAGATGGTGGAAGAATTGAAGAATGATCCACTGAAGAAGTTGAATGAGCAGGCAAGTGAAATAGTAGATATATTGTCAGAATTGGGTCAAAGTCCAGACGGTAAAGAAGTGAAAGTAGCCGAGGATAAGCCCAAGGCAAACAAAAAGTCTGCAGAGACGAAAAAGCCAAAAGCAACAAAGGGTAAGAAAGCAGTAAAAAAGGATGAACCATCCAAAGAGGTTGAAGTAGTAGAGTCGCCTGTATCCATCAAGGAAGAGAAGAAGGAAGAGAAGAAGAAACGCAATTGGAAATGGATATGGTGGGTATTGGGTTTGATTGTTTTGGCAGGTGCTGTAGGCGCGGGTGTGTATTATCGTGAGCAAATCATAGGTTGGTGGCAATGCACTAGCATTATGGAGCGACCAATAAAAAAGAAAAAGTATCACGATATTGTGACGAGTCGACAAGGGCGTCATCACTCTAGTAGGCAAGAAAACGGAACCAGTAACTCAGCATTGGATGCAGTGCGTAAATCCGTAGTAGGATGGTGGGAAAATGTTGCGGGTAAAGAAGAAGTAGAAGTGGAAATGAGAAAAATAGAAGTTCCCACCAAAAAGAGTGATAGTGGAGTAAAACCAGTTCGTACGCTGGATCATAGTCAACAGGACCCATATGGCAATCTATCGTATGAGAACACTCCTGGAATACAAGAATATTATCCCAATGAGGAGGAAGAAGAAATAGTAGTGCCCACTGCTGCAGAAGAAGCAACGGTGGCAATGCCTATATACGAAGAAGAGGTGGAGGCAGAAGAGGTAGTGGCGTTAGCAGATGAACCCCGTAAGTACACGAAATTTATCGCGACTGAGGTGGTGGATAAAAATAGCCGATTGACCTTAATTGCCCAGAAATACTATGGTTCAAAAGACTTGTGGGTATTTATCTACGAGGCCAATCGTAATGTGATCAATGACCCAGCTAGGGTAAGTGCTGGACAAAAATTGCGCATTCCTGCGTTGGATGATAAATATATGGACATGAGCAATCCAGAATTACAAGCATTGGTAAAAGAGTTGATTGATACATACGTAAAATAGGAGTAATTAATCCGTTTTGAACGAAGATGTGATCCATATTCATGGTGCCCGTACGCACAACCTGAAAGACATCAGCGTAGATATACCACGCAATAAGTTGGTAGTCATCTCAGGAGTAAGTGGTAGCGGCAAATCCTCATTGGCCTTCGACACATTGTTTGCCGAAGGTCAACGGCGTTATGTAGAGAGCCTAAGTTCGTATGCGCGGCAGTTTCTGGGTCGTATGCAGAAGCCGGATGTGGATTTTATAGATGGTATACCACCAGCTATAGCTATAGAGCAGAAAGTCACGAATCGCAATCCGCGAAGTACAGTGGGTACAGTTACAGAGATTCACGAATACCTGAAATTACTATTTGCTCGTGCAGGCAAGACCATATCCCCTATAAGCGGACAAGAGGTGATGCGCCATAGCGTACACGATGTGGTGGAATGTTTGAGCCAACAGCCAAACGGGACAAAAGTGATGTTGCTCTCGCCTATCGTATCTGAGAAAGTCGCTGAGCAAATCAGCATATGGAAACAACAAGGATTTTCACGCCTCTATCGTATAAACGAGGATGGTAGTAGGGAGGTAATACGCCTAAGTTCAACAGTTGCGACTGAAGATATTGGATTATCCACATACTTGTTGGTGGATCGAATAGTGGCTGATGGTGAACAAAGTACGCTCAACCGATTTGCGGACTCTGTGCAGACGGCATTTTTTGAGGGTAAGGGGGAATGTAAACTGGCAATAGAAACAGCTGAAAATGACAATCAGGAATTATTGAACGGGAATCCCAATAGTCTTCATATTCTTACTTTCTCCGAACGCTTTGAGGCGGACGGGATTACATTTTTAGAGCCCACAGAACATTTGTTTGATTTCAACAATCCGCTAGGTGCATGTCCTACATGCGGTGGTTATGGTAATGTGATAGGTATTGACCCTGATTTGGTAGTACCCGATAAGACAAAAACTATCTACGAAGGTGCGATAGCCTGTTGGAGAGGTGAGAAGATGAGTAGATGGAATGATGCATTGGTATACGCAGCTGATAAGTTTGACTTCCCTATTCACACGCCCTACTACGCGCTCAGCAACGAGCAGAAGCAGTTGCTATGGCTTGGGAACGAACATTTTCACGGGCTAAACGACTTTTTCCATGAGTTGGAAAGCAAACAATATGCCAAGATTCAGTATCGCGTAATGCTTAGTCGTTATCGCGGAAAGGCGATATGTCCCGACTGTTTGGGTACACGCTTGCGTAAGGAGGCAGAGTATGTGTTGGTTGGTGGAAAATCTATCACTGAGCTTTGCAGAATGCCGATTACCGACCTCTCGGAGTGGTTTAATTCTGTGTCATTAAACACTAATCTTTCACCTTTCGCTCCACTGCTTATGGAGATTCGCTCTCGCCTACAGTTTATGCAAGATGTGGGTTTGGGTTACTTGACACTGAGCCGAATGTCTAACACCTTGTCGGGCGGAGAAGGTCAGCGAATCAACTTGGCTAAGTCGTTAGGCAGCAGCCTAGTAGGTTCGCTCTATGTACTAGACGAGCCAAGTATTGGTCTGCATCCAAGAGATACACAGCGCCTGATTCATGTGCTGAAGCAGTTGCGTGATTTGGGTAATACGATTGTGGTGGTGGAGCACGATGATGAGATACAGAAAGCAGCGGATTACACCATTGAGATTGGTCCCAAAGCTGGTCGCCATGGCGGCGAAGTGGTGTATGCTGGCGCACCAAAGATAGAAAAATTCACCTACACTATCCCTCCATTGCGTCGCATTTGGAATAACTATATTGAAGTTGTGGGCGCCACAGAGAACAATCTGAAGAATATTAATGTTCGTTTTCCACTGAATGTGATGACGGTGGTGACAGGCGTCAGCGGTAGTGGTAAATCATCCCTAATCACCAAGGTGCTCTACCCTGCATTGAAAAAGCATTATGGTGGGATTGCGGATCGAACGGGTGATTTTGGCAGTCTGCGTGGTAGTCTGCATTTGATTCATAATGTGGAGTTTGTGGACCAAAACCCGTTGACGAAGTCTTCTCGTTCGAACCCAGTAACCTACCTGAAGGCATACGATGAGATACGTAAGTTGTTTGCCGAGCAACAACTCAGCAAACAGCTGGGCTTTACGCCTGCCTATTTCTCTTTTAATACGCCAGGAGGACGTTGCGAAGCGTGCCAAGGTGAGGGTAAGATAACGATTGAGATGCAGTTTATGGCAGATATCACATTGGAATGTGAGCACTGCCATGGCAAGCGATTCAAACAAGATGTATTGGATGTTCTATACCGCGGTAAAAGCATTTACGATGTTTTGGAGATGACTGTCAATCAAGCCATAGAATTCTTCTCAGAAGACACGGCGTGCAAAAAGATCGTAAATCGTCTACGCCCCTTGCAAGATGTAGGTATAGGTTATGTAAAATTGGGTCAGGCTGGTAGCACATTGTCAGGTGGCGAGAGTCAGCGCGTGAAGCTGGCTTCGTTTTTAGCCCAGGAGAATGCCCAACCTACCATGTTTATCTTTGACGAGCCCACCACAGGTTTGCATCACCACGATGTGGCAGTGCTACTGAAAGCACTTAACGCATTGATTAGCAGAGGACATACGGTACTGATTATCGAGCACAATCCTTCTGTGATCTTATCAGCAGATCATATCATCGACCTCGGCAAAGAAGGCGGCGATTTAGGCGGTTATATCGTAGCAGAAGGCACCCCGGAAGAGATTATGCAATGCGCAGACAGCTACACAGGTAAAGCATTAAACGATTTGAAGGATAGTTTCATATGATAAGCATAGAACATCTCAGCATAGAATTTTCATCACGTCCGATATTGGATGATATTACTTTTTTGGTTAATCCTCGCGATCGCATTGCCCTAGTGGGTAAGAATGGTGCAGGTAAGACTACTCTACTCCGCCTATTGGCAGGTGTGGAGACTCCCACATCTGGACGTATCAGCAAGATGGGCGATATTACTATCGGCTACCTACCACAGGTGATGATGCATGTGGATGGCAAGACGCTAAGGGAGGATGTGATGTCCATCATGAGGCGAGAAGGCGATGAGGCGAAAGGTGATGAGGCACGATTTATTGCCGAGATGGATCGAACCATAATTGGTTTAGGATTTGATCGCAAGGATTTTGATCGCCCATGCTCGGAGTTCTCGGGCGGATGGCGTATGCGTATTGAACTAGCAAAGATACTACTGCAACACCCTGATTTACTGCTACTAGACGAGCCGACAAACCACCTTGACATTGAGTCTATCCAATGGTTAGAGGAGTTTCTTAAAACCAATGGTAGTGCATTGGTCTTAGTCAGCCACGACCGAGCATTTTTGGACAATGTAACGACGCGAACGATAGAGATTACCCTTGGACGAATATACGATTACAATGTGCCTTACACCCAATTTAAGGTACTACGTCAGGAGCGTCATGAACAACAAGTGCGCGCTTATCTGAATCAACAAAAGATGATTCAAGAGACCGAGGAATTTATCGAGCGTTTCCGTTATAAAGCGACGAAAGCGGTGCAAGTGCAGTCGCGTATCAAGCAACTGGAGAAGCTCGAACGATTGGAAGTGGATATTGAGGACAACAGTCGACTAAGTTTGCGTTTTCCACCTGCTCCGCGAAGTGGTGATTACCCTGTAATTGTAGAAGATTTGCGCAAGGATTTTGGAGAACATATGGTGTTCCAAAATGCTACTTTCACCATTCGTCGAGGTGAGAAAGTAGCATTTGTAGGCAAGAACGGTGAGGGTAAAACCACCATGGTTCGTTGCATCATGGGACAATTGGATTATATGGGTATGCTGAAGATTGGGCATAATGTCAAGATTGGTTATTTTGCGCAAAACCAAGCGGCATTGTTGGACGGTGAACTGACTGTATTTCAGACCATTGATAATGTGGCCGTAGGTGATATTCGCACACAGATTCGCAATATATTGGGGGCTTTTATGTTTGGCGGCGAGGCATCGGAAAAGAAGGTGAAGGTGCTCTCTGGTGGTGAACGTAGCCGATTGGCGATGATTCGACTACTATTGGAGCCATGCAACCTCTTGATTCTCGACGAGCCGACCAATCACCTTGATATGCAATCAAAAGACGTACTGAAAGCAGCACTGAAGGAGTTTAATGGTACGGTTATCTGCGTGAGTCACGATCGAGATTTCTTGGATGGATTGGTAGATAAAGTGTATGAGTTTGGTGGTGGAAGAGTGAAAGAACACCTCGGCGGAATATACGATTTCTTGCGTAGTAAACGGATTGATTCCCTACAGGAGTTGGAGAGAAAAACCGATGAGGCAATGAGGCGAAAAGGCGATGAGGCGAAAGGCGAGATTACTTCTTCGAAGTTGGATTATGCCGCACAAAAAGCAGCTGCTGCTGCGCGTCGCAAGAAAGAAAAACAGATTGCTGAGGTAGAAGAAGCCATAGCCAAATTGGAACAAGAGCAGCAAGAAATGGAAACTCTACTGGCCGACTTGACTCAACAAACGACTGAGAATTTCCAACGCTATGAACATATTAAACATGAAATGGAAAAACGACTATACGAATGGGAAATATTGAGTGAAGAAGCGTAAAAAGTATCTTTTTTCTCAAAATATTTGCATTATCAAAAAAAATGTTGTAATTTTGCAGTCCGAATAAAAACAAAATACGGAATAATTAACTTTAAAATTATAGAAAAATGAAAAAGCTTTTCTCTTCTTGCTTAATTTGCTTTATGGCATTATCAGCATCAGCTCAACAAATGGAATTCGTAGATTTGGGTTTGCCAAGCGGTACCCTATGGAAGGCTGTAGATGAACCAGGTCTCTATACTTATGACGAAGCTACTAGTCAATTTGGTAATCAACTCCCTACTAACACAATCATGGAAGAATTGAAGAGAGAGTGTGTATGGAGTTGGAATGGCAATGGTTATCATGTAACAGGTCCAAATGGTAATTTCATTACTCTACCAGCATCTGGTTATCGTGATTGCAACGGCAATTACATTTACATGGGACTAGGCGGTTACTACTGGTCATCTACATCAACAGATTTTGATGCTGCTAATTATATTTTCTTTGACGCTAGTAAGGTATCTGTTTACAGTGTAAATCGCTGCAACAGTTTCTCTGTGCGTATTGTAAAGTAAAATACGCAGAATCCGATTATGAACTCACCTTGCAATTGTAAGGTGAGTTTTTTTTGCACTATAGAGATATTACGGTTGGCGAATGAATTTCAATAAAATCTAAGATTTTATTTGCATATATACCATATTTTTTGTATCTTTGCAGCGAAAATGCAAAATTTGTTGCTTATAGTGGCCGTATTCTTTTTGCAGTTCACTGATAAAGTGGGCTCTGAGTGTGTGTGTCTCAGCGAGTTAGCAATACAGATGCGAGAGCAACGGGGGATAGCCATTGACTCGTTAGACTATGAAGTTTCTCCAATATATTTGGATTCCGTCCGAGCTATGGGTGCAAAAGTATTGCATACATCGCGTTGGCTAAATGCAGCAACCGTACAAATGCCTTCCAGCCATGCATCAGCATTGCATCAATGCTCTTTCATTCAGGCAATTGAACTCACACGCGGAGCGAAAGATTCTGTTGGCATATCATCCATATCTCTTCGTAAGCATTCGGCAAATAGTTCTACTCCGTCGGATCCCTCACCGCTTCTCTCAGAAGCCCAACATAGCGTCTATAATCTCCTCCCACTCCATCAAGCAGGATATAAAGGACAAGGGATACGAATCGGATTGGCTGATGGAGGATTTTACAATGCAGATAGCCTATCATCGCTACCATTAGAGCAATGGTTAGGGTATGCAGATTTTACGGATGATGAAGATGACTTTTTTGGCACAACTGGCAATCACGGAACATTGTGCTTAACAAGCATAATGGCACAATCCGATGGTTATCAAGGAGCTGCTACTGAGGCAGAATATTTTCTATTCCGTACAGAAGAGCAAAATACAGAAAGTCCCAAAGAGATCGATAATTGGGTGGCTGCAATAGAGATGGCAGACTCTATGGGATTGCATATTGTCTCAACATCCTTGGGTTATACCACATTTGATAATAAGGAGTATAATCTGAGTTATGCAGATATGGACGGACATACTTCCCATGGTGCACAAGCCGCTTTGATTGCAGCCAAGAAGGGGATGCTACTCGTGATTGCAATGGGTAATGATGGAAACAAAGAATGGCATTATCTCTCCACTCCGGCTGATGCAGATAGCATTTTGGCAGTAGGGGCCGTAGATATATTCCGGAGTATTGCAAACTTCTCATCCTTTGGTCCTTCAGCAGATGGAAGAGTTAAGCCTGAGGTATGTGCTGTGGGCAAGCAAACCGCATTGATAGATCCTAATAATGGATGGGTAATAAATAGTAATGGCACAAGTTTTGCATGTCCATTGCTAGCAGGTATGGCTGCATGCCTATGGTCAGCCTTACCCAATGCCACAAATATGGAAATACGCGAGCGAATCATTCGTTCAGCAGACAAATATACCCAGCCACAGGAGCAATATGGCTATGGCATCCCCGATGCATGGTTGGCATATACGATGCACTCAACCACACATCTCTTTGATATGATGGATGAGCAAAGACCAAAAAAGTTTTGGAAAAATGGACATATGTATATATTACATAACGAACAAACATACGACCTTTTGGGTAACAAAATAGCAAAATAAATGCACAGACATCTTAATGACATAACACCATCAGGTACATCCTATGAGATGGGTATGAAGCGTGTACTACTCTCCTCCCATGAGAGTGGATGTAGTATCACACAAATAGCAGTGATCGATTTAAAGGCAGGTGAAAAAAGTGCTATGCATATCCATCCTGATTTACAAGATGCCTTTTACATCCTAGATGGTACTTTGGAAGTAACCATCAACGGAACCATTCATCAATGCAAAAAAGATGATTTCCTCTTTATTGAACAACTTAACACCTATCAATTGCATGCTATCACCGATGTTAGTATGTTAGCAATGGGTTGCGTGATTGAATCACAGCGCACAAAGCTATACCCAATGATGTTAGAACCTAATTTGCATGCTACTATTTGGGGAAGCACCCGCCTCACACCATGGAAGAATCTCCCACAACAAGACTATATAGGCGAAAGTTGGGAAGTGTCGGCCGTAGATAGTTCCCCATCTATTATCGCCAATGGTACATGGGCGGGATATTCGTTACCCGATGTGATAAAAAAAATGCCTGAAGCTATTCTAGGTAAAGCAGTAGCTAAGCGATATGACAATAAACTGCCAATCCTTGTAAAATTTATTGATACGAGTGCCGACCTCAGTATACAAGTGCATCCCGATAACGCAATGGCCCTACGCGAGCATAATAAACTAGGAAAGACTGAGATGTGGTATATTATTGATGCACAACCAGATGCATACATATATGCCGGATTCAAAGAGGAATTGAGTAAAGAGGAATATACTCGTAGGGTCAAAGATGGTTCCATTATAGACTCCTTGGCGAAACATTCAGTACATACTGGAGATGTATTCTACATCCCTGCAGGACGCGTACATGCCATTGGTAAAGGTGTATTGCTTGCGGAGGTACAACAATCATCGGATATAACATACCGTATCTACGACTACAATCGCATGGGATTGGATGGAAAACCACGCGAGTTGCATACTGAATTAGCTGCACAAGCTATTGATTTTAAGGTGTATCCGGAGTATCGCAGCAACTATAAAGATTCTATTGACACGGCTAATGTGTGTTTGGATACAGAGCACTTCACCGTTCGCGTTGTCTCAATCAAGGAACCCATGCATCGTAATATGATTAAATATGATTCGTTTGTCATTCATACCTGTACGAAAGGTAAATGCAAGATTCGTATTCGCAGCACACATGATGAAATCACACTGCAAGAGGGCTATTCTAGTCTTATCCCTGCAGCTATAGCTGATTATGACATCATCCCAATGAGCAATGATGTAAAAGTATTGGAATCATATATCGACAACAGTGCACAAAGTGCATTCCGACGAATGATTTCGCAATTCCTACATATGAGTAATATATAAAAGACTATAAATTATGATTAAAGATTCAGTAATTTTTGACATTATTGAGCGCGAGAAAGAGCGTCAGATGAAAGGCATCGAATTGATTGCTAGTGAAAACTTCGTAAGCGAGCAAGTGATGGCCGCAATGGGTAGCGTATTGACTAACAAGTATGCGGAAGGCTATCCTGGCAAACGATATTATGGCGGTTGCGAAGTAGTAGATGAAAGCGAAAATATAGCTCGCCAACGCCTCTGCCAACTCTTTGATGCAGAATATGCCAATGTGCAACCGCACTCTGGTGCTCAAGCCAATATGGCTGTGTTCATGGCATGCCTGCAAGCAGGCGATACCTTCCTAGGACTGAACCTTAGCCACGGTGGTCACCTCAGCCATGGTTCACCAGTTAACTTTTCTGGTTTGATGTTCAACGCATTAGAGTATAACGTAAAAGAAGATACAGGGCGCGTTGACTATGACCAACTAGAGCAAGTTGCACGCGAGCACAAACCCAAACTCATTATCGCAGGTGCAAGTGCCTACAGCCGTGAGTGGGATTATGCACGCATTCGCCGCGTGGCAGACGAGATTGGAGCTATCTTCATGGTAGATATGGCACACCCTGCCGGATTGATTGCAGCGGGCTTGTTGGAGAACCCAGTTAAGCATGCACATATCGTAACATCAACCACACATAAGACTCTCCGAGGTCCTCGCGGTGGTATTATCTTGATGGGTAAGGATTTTCCTAATCCATGGGGAAAGACGACTCCTAAGGGCGAGGTGAAAATGATGTCTGCATTGCTTGACTCTGCGGTATTCCCTGGTACCCAAGGTGGACCACTCGAGCATGTCATTGCTGCCAAAGCTGTAGCATTTGGCGAGGCACTCCAACCTGAGTTCCGCGAGTATCAAAAACAAGTACAACTCAATGCCGCTGCCATGGCTAAAGCATTGATGGACAAAGGATACAAGATCATCTCTGACGGTACAGATAACCACTCTATGCTCGTTGACCTACGCACCAAGTACCCAGAATTAACAGGTAAAGTGGCTGAGAAAGCTCTTGTAGCGGCAGATATCACCACCAACAAGAACATGGTACCATTCGATTCTCGCAGCGCCTTCCAAACTAGTGGACTACGCTTTGGTACTCCTGCTATTACCACCCGCGGACTCAAGGAGGATAAGATGGCATGGATAGTAGAACTTATTGACCGTGTTCTCAGCAATCCTGAGTCAGAAGAGAATATCGCAACCGTTCGAGCCGAAGTGAATGCAGAGATGGTGAAATACCCACTCTTCGCGTGGTAATTATATAGATTATAATGGCAGAAAGAATACCATTCACTACAGCCACAAAAGGCATCTTCAAGGATAGGGGTAGTAAGTTCCTATCTTTCGCAGAGCCAATCACGGACGAAGAACATGCTAAGGAGCGCATTAAGTGGTACAAAAAGAAGTACCACGATGCGCGCCATGTATGTTATGCTTATCGCCTTGGCGAAGACTTATGGCGAACCAAGGACGATGGCGAACCACATGGTACCGCCGGTATGCCTATTCTCCGAAGCATTGACGCACGCAATTTGGATAATATCCTAGTTGTGGTCGTTCGTTATTTTGGTGGCACATTGCTAGGTACTGGAGGACTAATGGTCGCCTACCGAGAAGCCACTATTGATGCACTCAAGGAGTATAGTGTTAAAAGCAGAGAATAATTTTCAAGGTTTAAGGTTTAGGGGTATAATGAAAACAGCTATTTTTCCGGGGAGTTTTGATCCCTTCACAATTGGTCACTACGACGTCGTGATGCGTGGACTAAATATTTTTGACGAGATTGTAATCGGTATTGGTCATAATAACCAAAAACAAAGCACCTTTACCTTGGAAGAGCGCCTCCAGACTATTGAGCAAGTATTTGCCCACGAGCCACGCGTAAAAGTGAAAACATACGAAGGGCTAACTATCGACTTTGCTATGGCACAAAAGGCGCAATGTATCTTACGCGGCGTAAGATCGGTGCAAGACTTTGAATATGAGCGTAATATCGCTGAGGCTAATAGACAGTTGTCTGGCATAGAAACAGTACTGCTATACACCCGTCCAGAGTATGCACATATATCTTCATCACTAGTTCGCGAACTATATTCCTACAATAAAGATATAACTCCTTACTTACCCTGATTACACCGATATGAAACGAATTATCATCATACCCATTCTGCTGCTATCACTCAGCCTTTTTGCAGAGTCGCAGACAACACGCATCGATAAGAATCTGACTATCTATAGTGATGTTATGCGTCAATTGGATATAAACTATGTAGACACTCTTAACTATGAACAACTTATCAAGACAAGTATCAATGCGATGCTTCGTCAAGTAGACCCATACACAGTCTACATTCCAAAAAGTGAAGCTGACGATCTGCGTATAATGACTACGGGCAAGTATGGTGGTATCGGTTCGATTATCATGCAACGAGACAGCAATGTGTATATCAGTGACCCATACGAACATATGCCAGCGGCTGCAAATGGCTTGTTAGCTGGCGACAGATTGGTTGCTGTAGACGACATGAGTTGTACGGGCAAAACTACTAAAGAAGTTAGTGATAAATTACGCGGCAAACCAGGCACTACGGTAACTATCGTTGTTGAGCGAGATAGCACTATTATTACCAAGGAATTCAAGCGGCAAGATATCCACCTACCAGCCGTTAATTATGCTACCGTCCTCAACGACTCCATAGCATATATTGCATTCGCAGAATTCACCTCTAATTCAGCTCAAGAATTTCTCATAGAATTAGACAAAATGGTAAACGCTAACAATATAAAACGGCTTATCATAGACCTGCGTAACAATGGAGGTGGACTGATTGACGAAGCAATACAATTGGTTGGATATTTTGTACCTATAGGTACAGAAGTAGTTTCTACCAGAGGTAAAGTGGAAAAAGTATGTCGCTCGTACACCACACAAAACAATCCTATGTTCCCCCATATGCCTATCGTAGTGATGGTTAATGGACAATCTGCCTCTGCAGCAGAGATTGTAGCAGGAGGATTGCAAGACCTTAAGCGTGCAACCATAATTGGCGAACGCACATATGGCAAAGGATTGGTACAAAATGTTCGTGCCATTGCTCATGGCGGACACCTGAAGGTAACTACTTCCAAATACTATCTTCCATCTGGTCGCTGTATTCAAGCTATTGATTATGCAGAGCGCCAAAAAGGCAACCAACTGCACCGAGACACAGCAGGTGGAATTCTGCCCGATATCATACTTACTGATTCACAAAAACTTGATATCACCTATAATCTATATAGGGATCATATGTTCTTTGATTATGCGACCATCTACCATCGTCAACATCCAGCAATTGCCCAAGCAGAAGAGTTTCGTTTAACCGATGAAGATATTGAAAATTTTTGTCAATTCCTAGAAGCAAAAAATTTTAGTTATGAGACGGAAACAGGCCGTAATCTCGGGGAACTTATCAAAATGGCTCAACAAGAAGATTTAGATTCTGCCCTACTCGCTGAATTAGAATCATTCAAACCACGCTTGACAGTAGATTATCGAGCAGCTATCCAACGGCATCGTAAAGAAGTGGAAAAGTTGTTGGGTGGTGAGATTGTTAAGCGTTATTACTATCATCGCGGATATTATGCTTATCTATTAAGATACGACACAGAAATCAAACGGGCCATTGAAGAAGTATCTCACCTTTAATTTATAACAAAAAAAATAGGGCCACTGCCCTATTTTTTATTTCAATCTTAGGAATCCTATTCCAAAGCGATTTACAGCTGCACGCTCCAAGTCTTCTCTCACGGATGGATCGGCAATACTGATCAAGGCTTTAGCTCGCTCTGCAAGCGGTAAGTTTCTAAGGTAGACGATACCGTGTTCTGTGGCTATATATTGAGCCTGGAAACGGGTTGTTACTACGCCAGCGCCAGGCGCCAAATTAGCTACGATCTTGCTCTGTCCCTTACTCGTCATACTAGGAAGTGCGATAAAGCATTTGCCTCCATCTGACAGCGATGCGCCATACATAAAGTCATGTTGTCCACCTACGCCAGAGATAATCGTTTCCCCTATTGAATCTGCACAAATCTGTCCAGTCAAGTCCACTTCTATAGCAGAATTGATAGCCATAGCTTTGGGGTTTTGGCGGATGTTTTGTGGGTCATTGGTAAAGGCTACGTCACGAATAATAAATTCTTCATTTCCATCCATATAGTCGTATAGGTGTTTCGAACCTAACACCAAGCTACCCAATGACTTTCCAGGATAAATCTTCTTCTGTGAGTTGTCAATTATCCCCTTCTCTATCAATGGCAACACGCCATCAGTGATAGCCTCGGTATGGAGTCCCAGATGCTGATGTCCGCTCAGCGCATTGATAACTGCATTTGGTATACCTCCTACACCTATTTGCAGCGTAGCTCCATCAGGTATCTCGTTTGCGATGAAATTACCAATACGTGTTTCTATCGCACTTGGTACGGGAGTTGGTACCTCAATCAACGGTTCATCTCCGCGACACATAGCAGCAATCTGACTAACATGTATCACAGGGTCGCCAAACGTACGTGGCATGTATTTATTCACTTGCGCAATCACTGTCTTGGCACATTCTGCACCTGAGAAAGCGATATCGGCGGAGATGCCGTAAGAGCAGTAGCCATTCTCGTCGGGTTCGCTCACATTCAGAAACGCGACATCAACAGGAATTTGTCCGCTACGAAATAAAAATGGCACTTCACCCAGGAAACATGGTATGGTGTCTGCCACACCTTCTTTCATCGCGCTACGAAGGTTGTTCGGCACAAAGATATTCAGCGCACGAAACGAGTCCATCAACTCGCGTTTCGCATAGGGAGCCTCCTCAGGATGGATACCAAAGCCTGATATCACTTTCACATCCCGCAGTTCGCTTGCACGCTCGGTGAGCGCACGCAGCAATACCATTGGTATAGAGGTCGAACCTTGTACAACTATCGTGTTGCCTGATTTTACGAGGCCAACTGCTTCTATGGGAGATACATATTTCATATTACTTATCACAATAATCTTTGTTAAATAGCGCGAGCCGCTTGTCTAGCTCTTCTAGTTGTTCGTCTTTGATGCATGACACACAAGCACGCATACCTTCTCGCCTTGCGCCTGTGCTCGCCAATGAGATGGCAGATACGCCATAGTATATCATCTTATTCACCATCTTCTCACCCGTCCAATCTTTATAGCCAAAGGTAAAGAAGAAACCATCACCCACCTCCTCATCCTCTGAATCCTTGTCATAGACGATATGAAAACCGTTGCGGAGCATGATCTCCTTGACTAGTTTCGCTCTACGGGCATACTCACGAGTGGTGGTAACATAGTCAATCTTACCCTGACATGCCGCTTTGAACATCGCTGCCATAGCAAACTGTACGGAGTGCGTCACGCCGGAAGATAGACTGTATAATACATTGTATATCAGATTCCTCAGAAACTCGCCATCGTTCTCATATCTCGATGCTAGACTCGCGAATTTTCGATGTGCCAAATAGGGGTTGATTGCCATGATCGCCGCACGTTGCCCCGCGTATGAGAACATCTTGGAGCAAGAGATCATGTGGAGGCAGTTGTTAGTATAGCGCCCTACTGTAGGTTGATAAGGTGGCTCATATGGCATACCTCGTTCCGCATCGCGAAAGTCCATATTGAGATAAGCTAAGTCTTCAATAACTAGCACGTTATATAGCGAAGCCAGACGACCGATAATCTCTAGTTCGCGCTCAGTAAGGCACATCCACGAAGGGTTATTTGGGTTAGAGAAGAGCATAGCTGCTATCCTACCCGACTTGAAATGGCGCTCTAGTTCGGCTGCCAATGCCTCGCCACGAAAATCCGCCACATCAAACGAGTCCACACGCACACCAATCACCTTACATTGCTGTTTCTGTACAGGGAAACAAGGGTCAAGGAAAAGAATCGTATCGCGTTTATCATCCAATTGTGAAACCAACATGTTAATGGCAAATGCCGCTTGCATGCTACCTACGGTAGGCACGATGCACTCGGTAGGGATATCCAAATTTATAAACGCACGCACAAACTCGCTACCCCAGTGCTTCACCTCGGTGATACCGGTGATGAGGGGATACTTGGAACCAAAGCCTGCTTTGAGCGACTTGTGCTCAGCAGCGATACCAATTTGCTCGGCTGGTAGTCCAGGTTCGCCGAGTTCCATGTGGATAAACTCCACACCTGTAGCACGTTCGATATCTTTGACTACACCCACGAGTTGGCGGATAGATGAAGCACCGAGTTCTTTGGCATTGCGCAGACCAAAATCAATACATGTTTGGTCGACAAGTTGTTTATTAAGAGGAAAAGACATATGTTTAGTGTTTTGTGGACGGCATTAAGTGCCTGATGGTAAGTGTTTAGACGCAAGGTAGCCAGCTTCGATGGCAGCGATATTGCTATTGACTACAGCTTCGCCCTTGCGAGCAAAGATACGGCGAATACCTTCTGTCATCTTATCGTGATCGATACCCAACATCGGAATAGCAGCACCAAGAAGCACCATATTTGCAGCTTGCAAAGGTGCACCTGCCTCTTTTGCTAGTGTCTCTACATCCAATAGCACATGATGAGGAATAGCCTCGATATGCTTGATTACTTCTTCTATATCAGGATAATTAGGGATATTCACAAAGGGTTTACTGCTGGTAACAATCCAGCCATCTTCTTTCAAATAAGGCAGATAACGGAGTGCCTCCATAGGTTCGAGCGAGATGATGATATCTGCTCCACCCTTAGGGATAAGATCCGAGTAAATGGGGTCTGAAGACAGACGGAGATTGGATTGCACATCGCCACCACGTTGGCTCATACCATGCACTTCGGCTTGTTTGAGATACAATCCCTCATTAAGAGCAGCATCGCCTATCACGGTGGCAATAGATAGGATACCTTGACCACCTACTCCTGCTAAAATAATATCACGTTTCATATTCTTATTGCTTTCAAACTTTAAACCTTAAACTTATTTCTTCGCTTTTAGATGTCTCTTCAGCGTCTGTATACATTCGCGGCGTGCAATAACGACACTAGTACCATTGTATGCTACCTCTTCGCGGAGCACTTGTTTGATCTCCTCCATATGCTTTGGCAAAGGAACTACCACACGTACATGTTCTGGCTCTACACCTAGCCCAAGGCATATTGCTTCGAGTTTACCTGTACCTGCCGAATCTTGTCCGCCGGTCATACCTGTGGTGAGGTTGTCTGAGATGAGCACCACCACATTCGCTTTGCTATTCACGCAGTCTAGCAATCCTGTCATACCTGAGTGTGTAAAGGTAGAGTCGCCAATCACGGCAAACGATGGGAATTGCCCTGCATCGGCAGCACCCTTGGCCATGGTGATACTAGCACCCATTTCCACGCAAGCATGTATGGCATGGAATGGTGACAAGGCGCCCAAGGTGTAGCAACCGATATCGCCAAATATCTTCGCGCCTTCGTGCTCAGCTGCTACTTCGTTGAGTGCAGCATACATATCACGGTGACCGCAACCCTGACACAAAGCAGGTGGACGACCAACAACTAATTCGGGAACAGACTTAGGCGATGAGGCTATATGGCTATTAGGCAATATGGCTTGTAATACACAATCAGGAGTCAGTTCCCCCATACGAGGCAAATCACCCGTCAAACGACCTTTGACCGCAACAGTGGATGGTACCATGCCACGGATGAGTTCTTCTACCACAGGTTGTCCTTCTTCCATTACCAAGATCTCTTCTGCGCCATCCGCCACCATCTGGTCTATCAACGCCTCAGGCAATGGATATTGTGTAATCTTTAATATACTTTCGCCTTTTGCCTCGCGCCCCTCGCCTATAACCTCCATTAGGTAGTTATACGCTATACCAGTAGTCACAATGGCTTTTTTAGGGTCAGTACCCTTGGTATATGTATTGTATTGCGACTCTTCACTAGTTTGCACGAAATCCGCCTGAGCTTCCACTAACTCTGCATAGTTTTTGCGAGCAAAGGCTGGTAATAGAATAAAGTGATTGGTGTTTTCAGGCGCAGCCAAAGTGTTTTGCTCGCGTGGAGTATCGATGATCTCCACAACAGCGCGTGAGTGCGCCATGCGTGTTGTCACGCGCAACAAAATAGGTGTACGCAGCGACTCAGACAAATCAAAGGCATAATGCATCATGTCGTATGCCTCCTGCTGATTGCTTGGTTCTAAACATGGTATCATAGCAAACTTAGCATAGAAGCGCGAGTCTTGTTCGTTTTGAGACGAGTGCATCGAGGGGTCATCCGCTGCCACTACTACCAATCCACCATTCACGCCTGTTATAGCGGCATTCATAAAGGCATCTGCACATACATTCATACCCACATGTTTCATGCAGACTAATGCTCGTTTACCCATGTACGACATGCCCAATGCCCCTTCCATGGCTGTTTTCTCATTGGTAGCCCATTGGCAGAATATATTGCCCTTGTGTTTTTGCTGGAATTGAATATACTCGGTAATTTCGGTTGACGGTGTACCTGGATAGGCATACACTCCGCTTAGTCCAGCATCAATAGCGCCTTGTGCGATGGCTTCATCGCCTAATAATAGGTGTTTCATGATATTTATATTATTTAGTATTCAATTTTTATCTTATTACCTCTTGAGGAAGTAAATATTTTCGTTTATCTTTCACATACAAAACATACCCGCCCAAGTGCATCACATATGTTCCTTCGCTCAAGATTGATGATGTCGTTTCTAGATCTCCTTCCTCTGGAATAATATTTTTTCCAAAGGGCCAGGATGTATACTTGGGATAGACTATCGGAAACAACCAAAATCCATCAGTTTCCCAGTTAGCCACATCCATTCGCTGCACTTTGGCCACTAAAGGGCGTTCATCATAATTGGTACTAACTGAGTACCGCAGAGCATAGGTATGAGTTGATCCCACATCAGTCAAATATACTACCAAAGAACCATCATTCAATACCTTGTATTGCCATTTATTCTCAGTGTAATCTAACCTTGTACCTAGATATCCTATAGGTTTTTCACTAACCACATGCTTGATACTCAGTGTACTATCTTCAAACTCCAATTCATAAATCATATCATCCTCTATCCTCGTCATCAAGCAACGTTTACCCAGACTATTCAGCATCATATTCGTTTCTACGAGTGGCACTTCTGCATCCACAATGCTTCCACACATCGCCATACCTGTTTTGGTATAGTATTCCGTCGAAGCATCCCACATTGTTATTACATACTTACCCGACTGATAATCATCCACAGCAGCTACCTCCTCCACATCGGAATATACAGCCCATAGGTATGTATTCCCTCGTGGAATATATTCACTACCCGCCTCCCACAAATCTGGCACTGCCATACTATCATTAATTTCCATCTCACTCCACCCTAGGAAGTACCACTGAGCCGTATCCCGCCATTCAGGCAATAATATGGGAGCATCTATATCACCTTGAACAATGGATGTTGGCACCGAATCCATTCCTGTTACAAAACTTACCGTAAAGCATGTAGGCGGAGCTTCCTCATATTCAATAGTGTAGCGATTGATATACAAGCTATTCTCTGTCGCTGTGATTATAATATCGATCACCTCGTGATTACCTACCACCACCTTCATAGTTTGTGATATATCCACCCATTCCGACGAATATTTTCCTGCCCAACTATCACTTGAGAATGGTTCTTCCTCTATTATCCACACTTCTTTTTTCCCCACTTTCATCGTCATAGAGCCTGCACCAGATTTGCTATTAGAGTGCATCTCAAGCGTAACACTAGTAACCACACAACCATCCCAACCACTCAAACGCAAACGCGTAGTATTACCTTCGGTCATCTGACCTTTTTTTCCGGTCGTAGAAGTACGCTCAAAATCGTAATTGGAATATGCAGGTACCACTCCCTCTTGATTCACGGTATTATTCGATGAGAGGGTATATGTAGCGGTTAATATAGAAAAGATAAAACCGATGAGCATGATCAACCATTTTTTTGCAAAGGTAAAAAAAAATATACAAATATACAAGTCATTTATGCAAAAGTTGCTATTAAACATAAAAATCCTATCTAGAAATATTGTATAATCCATTTATTTATTGTATCTTTGCAGCGAAATTGTAATTAACAACACATTAAATAATATGAAAAAGATCCTATTTTTCTTTGCGCTCACTGCAATGAGCATTAGCGCTATGGCACAAGTGGAGAACGAAACCGACAGTATTGAAGGCTTTCGCTTTACCACAATAGATAGCATTGCTATCACACCTGTAAAAGATCAAAACCGTAGTGGAACATGCTGGAGCTACTCTACTATCGGTTTCCTTGAGAGCGAACTCCTGCGTATGGGTAAAGGTGAATACGACCTCAGCGAGATGTTTGTCGTGCACCATACCATGCTAGACCGCGCCGAATATGTAGTTCGAATGTATGGTACAGCCCAATTCGCACCTGGTGGTTCTGCATACGATGTAATTTACTGCCTCAAGAACTATGGTCTTGTACCACAGGAGGTTATGCCTGGTATACAATATGGTAGCACCCTTGCTGACACATTGCCTGTTCACACCGAATTGGACGCTGTAGCAGGTGGCGTAGTAGATGCTGTAGCCAATAGCGGACTTAAGAAGCTTACCCCTGTTTGGAAGAAAGCGCTCAGCGCAGTATATGACACCTATCTCGGCGAGTGCCCAAAAACTTTCACCTACAATGGCAAGGAATACACCCCTAAGTCATTTGCAGAGGAATTAGGATTGAACGCCGACGATTATGTCAGCATCACCAGCTATACCCACCACCCATTCTACACCACTTTCGCCCTTGAGGTACCTGACAACTGGCGTATGGATCAGATGTACAATGTACCTATGGACGAGATGATGGAAATTATCGACAACGCACTCGCTAATGGTTACACATTGTCTTGGGGCGCAGATGTCAGCGAGATGTGCTTCACCCGCAAGGGATTGGGCGTAGTGCCAGAAGAGGAGAAGGCAGCTGACCTCACTGGCAGCGATGCGGCGCGTTGGCTCGGATTATCAGCTACAGACAAACGCGAAGAACTCACCAAGAAACCTCTTCCAGAGAAGACTATCACCCAAGAGATGCGCCAAGCGGCTTACGATAGTTGGGAGAATACCGACGACCACGGCATGCAGATCTTCGGTACTGCCAAAGACCAAAATGGCAAACGCTATTACATGGTCAAGAACTCTTGGGGAACCAAGAAAAGTGAGTATAAGGGTATCTGGTATGTATCTGAGGCATATATGCAGTATAAAACCAACGACGTACTCGTACACAAGAATGCCATTCCTAAAAATATACGCAAAAAATTAGGAATAAAATAGTTCAACTGCCATTTTGTCAGTATTTGGCAGAAATGCCGTGTCAAAATCATTTTGGCACGGCATTTGTTTATATTAAGGCAAAGCATCTAGTGCTGCTAGTGCTTACTAGTCCAACTAGTCTAACTAGTGCTACTAGTGCTACTAGCTTAACTAGCACAAATCAACTAGTATTAACTAAAAAAAACTTAAATACAATGGGAAAAATTATTGGTATCGACTTAGGAACAACTAACTCCTGTGTCGCAGTTATGGAAGGCAATGAGCCTGTAGTTATCACCAACTCTGAGGGTAAACGTACTACCCCTTCAGTAATTGGTT
>JAZSGL010000019.1:0-10465 GCA_045532735.1 Paludibacteraceae bacterium
ACAAGATCCGTTGTTTAGTTACTGGTTTGACTTGGATGAGATAGAGGTGCTGGAGCAGCATAATCTGCAATTTAGGGATGAGAGTAACGAGGAGCAGTTGTTGCCGATACTATTTGATGTGCCTGCCGAGGGCAAAGGAGAGTTTATGACAACGGCACAGATAAGTGAGCGGTTGGTGACATTTGGAAACATCAAGAAGCCGATGGCGTTAGGTCGTTTAGGAGTACTCATGGGTAGTATGGGATATAGATCTGTTACACGAGGCAATAGGCAAGCACGTTTGCGCGGATGGATTGTATATCAACGAGATACAGAAGAAATTGCTGCTAACAAAAAACTTTTAGCTAAAGAATGTGTAACAGTGTAACACTTCTTTTATATTCTCGTCCGCGCGTGTACGGGGACGAGACATAAGAAATAGTTGTTACACACTGTTACACCGTTACACGCAAAATACCCCTTAAATTAACTAAAATTTTACAACTATGAACAAAAGTCAAATTCGATTTGCTATGGCAGCACACGCTGCATGGATTGTAATGAAAAACCCCGTATTAACACGCGTTTATATGGAGCAATGGGAGAAAATGTACCCACGGCCATTGTCCGTAGAGGGCGAAGAAGTGTCGCTGTATGGGTATGTGTTTCAAGTAATGTACAAGGTAGCATGATATGCCTTGTACATCATTTATAGCCAATAGCATCTTCCTTCGGAGTTCCTTCGGTCGTCTTTCGGCAGAGATAAACAGGAAGCAAGATAGATTCATGTAAGAAATAAAAATAATGAAGTCATATACTAAAGCTCAATTAGCAGATGCGGCGGGTGTAAGCCCCGAGACTTTTCGCCGTTGGCTAAAGACTGATCGTGCTTTTTTGGAGGCGAACGGCCTCCGCCCCACCACTAAACTCTTTCCACCCAAAGTGGTCAAATACTTGTGTGAGAAGTATGATATTGAGATATAGTAAAATTGTAAAATTAGTAGTGAGGAGAAGCTTATAGCAATATAATTACATGTTTTGTGCAAAATTTATTGCAAAATCAAGAAAATATTAGTACCTTTGCACGAAATTGGATGTTGGATATTATAGATTAGGTTTTTATGCATATCCATTTGAACTATATCCAAATGTTAATCCTCGTTCGCATCAATACAAACCAGGCACAGACTTTAATCAAATTATAGATTTGTATTATTTTGACCATGATCTGCGGCATGTACTTTTGAAATATATTAGTCGTATAGAGGTTAACCTACGAACTTTTATCACATATACATGCAGCAATTACTATAAGTCTAATCCAACATGGTTTGTATCTCCAAAGGCTGTTACTCGCAAATTTCGACAAGAATTTGAACAAAAGATATATTTGACTTTACGTCAGAACCCATGCATTGCTAAGCATCACAAAAGATATGATAACGATAAATTTGCTCCTGCATGGAAGACTATGGAATTTATGACATTAGGTAGTATTATTACATTATACGAAAATCTATTGGACAAATCTTTGAAATTGCAAATTGCCCAACATTATGGATTAAATACTATTGCGTTGTTTGAAAATTATTTACAAACCATCAAAGTGATTCGAAATGCATGCGCACACGGTAACCATATTTTTGATCTTCAACTAATCAAGGCGGTCAAAAAAGGACCATTGGCAAATTATGATGACAAACATCGCCATAACATATATTCAGTGTTGTTAGTTGTTCTTTATTTTCTCCATATAATCTCAGAAAACAGAGAAGAAGAACTGAAACTAACACTAAAAGAGCATATTCAAACATACAAAAATAGAGATCATGTCACAATTTTGAACGATTTTTTGCAAAATATTTTGTAGTTTGAAAATTTATTTGTACCTTTGCAGCGTCATTTGAGACAGTGTCCGTATTGGCAAGTCCAATATCTACACTTAAAAAGGTAAAAGACAACACTCCATGTCGAGTGTTGTCGCTTTTTTTCTCTAATCCCCTCCGAAACTACTTTATTCTACTTTATTCCTGCTCAAACCCACACAAGCCCACAACGCTGTGTGGGTTTGTTGTATCTTTGTATCGTTTTTCAGAATAGCGCGCAGTTCTAAGAACCAAACAACCTAAACTTTAACTATTTATTCTATGTCAAAAATCAAATTGGAAGCACCTTTCCGTCAGTTCCGAGGAAAGATCTGCAAACACTCAGACATCATCTACAAAGAGATGTACGGAACACAATTCACTTCACAAGTATGTAACCCTTACACAGGAGAACCTTCTGAGGCACAAACTACACAACGCGAACGCTTCGCACAAGCTAAAGCCAATGTGACAGCACTAAGCTCGGAAGAAGTGGCTGCCTACAAAGAGGCGTTCAAAAAGTATCCTGGTAAGTACAAAACTCTCAGCGGCTATATGCTGGCAAAAGAGATGGCGAAGTTGGTGTAAGCCAGCAGAGCTTCTGTTTAGAGGACGGCGCAGAGCGCCTACTGATTAGTGGACGCGGCTGCGCCGCTACTGATAGCTCCCACAGATAGCACGGATGAACACGGATAGGAGTTGTAGCTCCTGCTCGCCTAAAGGCTCACGAAATCTAATAAAAATCTTATTGCGCAAAGATCCAACCTTACCAAAGTGCTCCGCAATAAATTGCCACCGCTCCTTTTTACGGTGTGACGCGGCCGCTACACCTAAACATTGCTTCGCAATAAAAAGTCGCTTAATCTAAACTAATAAAATGAACTATGAGTAATAAGTGAGCCTTTAGCCTTTAACCTCTAACCTAAAAACAAACATTAATTCATTAACCCTAAACCCTTAACACATATGGCAAAAGTAGAATATGTATTTCCTGTGGACAAGGTCCACGGACGAATCTCAAAACAACACAAAGTAGGCTTCTCGCACCGCAAAGCCACCAAACGCAACTTCACTACCGTATATGGTGTGCGTAGCACCAAACCAAGTGCCGACGAATTGCTACGCCGCGATAAGTTCGCCGATGTATGCCGATCCACCCGTGCACGACTCATCAACCCACAACAAGTACCTATCGATCAAGCAGGCTTCGCCGCGCAGAAGAAGTACGCGACTATCTGGGGATATGTCTTCCGACAAGAGTGGGATAAGTACGGCGAGGAGTAAGGCCGCGTAGGATGGTTTTTTACTCCCAAAATTACCCAAAATTATTCAAAATTTCAAGGAGTATTTTTAAGACAATTAATGTCAATTAAGGCGACAATTAATGACAATTATTTTTTTTGAAACAAAAATACGCTTTGCTACAAAAATTAATAAAAATCAATGGTTATCTTTTGTTTTTGCCCATATGAATGCAGCGTGCTGCATTGGTGGGCAAAACAAAATGAAAGAAACAATTATTAAAAAACAAAAATTATAGAAAATTATGGCGACTGTGTCGCAGTTTAGAGGACGCTTCGCTATAGTTTAGAGTTTAAAGGCGAGGAGTTATTAACAACAACATAATCCAACAACCCTTTATTCTCCAGAAATTTTGAGTAATTTTTTATAATAAATTCTAATTTTGGGAGTAAAAAAAATATCCGTGACAATCAGCGAAATTTGTGGGAGAAATACATGTTGATTATGAAAAAAGTTCAATTGATATTATCAGCAAGTCTGTGCGTATTTGGAGGTCTATTATTGCTTGCGGGGTTCATTTGCCCGCCATTGGGCGAGATACATCACAGCGTACTCATCGCCTTTGGAGAGATACTCACCTTCGCCGGCTCACTCATAGGCATCGACTACCACTACCGGTATCGCGAGTGATAATATACCTCCTACTCGCAGGAAAAAAAAGTTCCTAGCCCTACGGGCAGAAATCTAAATAAATCTTATACACGAATAGCACCGATGAGCACAAATTTTTATCTCCTGCTCGCCTAGCGGCTCACGAAATCTTATTAATCTCATTGCTCACTTCGTTCGCTCAATGTACTCCGTAATAAATTACCACCGTTCGCTTTTTCGTCATTACGCTAACGCTATGACTATTCATCGCTACGCGATAAAAGCTCACTTAATCTAAACAAATAAAAGCAAGTATCGTCTGCCACTAGCTATGTGTACCGCTACATTCTATAAGATTAAGCGATAGCGTAGTTGCTGGTGCTGAAGCAGCAACGAGCGGAGCGGTGGCAATGTATTTCGGAGAACGCAGAGTGAGTGAAACGAACTAAATAAGATTAATTAGATTTCTGCCGTAGGCAAGGAGATAATAAAAACACCTAGAAAATTATGTATATACGATTGATACGAAATGAGACGAAAGGTAATGCTATCACCGGGCGGCTGGTGATCGACGGCAGATGGTTCTGCAATACCCTTGAGCGCGTAGGCTATCAGATACCCGCTCTCTGCTACCACATTGCCGTCACCCAATCCCCAAAGTTTAAGCGGCTGCTGCCGTTAGTCTGCGGTGTACCGCAGACAGTAGGCGACAAGGCGAAAGGCGATAAGGCGATGAGGCAGGGAATACGCATACACAGAGGTAGTAAACCCGAACACTCCACCGGCTGCATCCTCGTCGTGGGGGATAATATGAACGACAATATCGACAACTTGCGCCCAAATCAATATCCCTTGGGCGCTCAAGGAGAATATTCCTCGCCGCGGCAGGAAGTTGATTGCCGCGGAATGTTGTCGCCATTGTCGTCAATAAACACCCCCGTCGGTTGTCGTTCAGCGGTCGATGTGGAGCAATCACTAACCCAATTGTTGTTACAAACCCAAGAAGCCCATGAAGAAATCATCCTCGAAGTCACGGACTTTACTCCTGGTACTCAGTATGGGTATGACCACCCTTGTGAGCCCGAGCTGCAAAAGCCATAAGTATGGTTTAGACGCCCTGCGGGCTGTGCAGGATAGTGTAGCGTTGTATAGCGTTGTTCGCTCAGTGGATACCGTTGTGGTGCGGGATAGCGTGTATGTGCGGGAAGTGATGCGAGGCGATACCGTATATCTGACACGGTTGGAGTGGCGGGATAGATGGCGGACACGGATTGAACGAGATACCGTGGTAGATGTGCGAATAGAGAAAGAGGTTGTACAACTGCCGCCCGAGCGGTATGTGCCTAAGTTCTATAAGTGGTGCACAGGATTGCTGATTGCAATCCTCGTGCTGGCGATAGGGCGATTAGGCTATAAGGCAATGAGATTGTGGATATAGGCTATTCTTATCTCGCCTATAAGGCTCGAACGATCGCTCGTTGAACTCGCGTACGGATAGTGCGGTGTTGGCAGAAGCGAAATTATTGAATTTGGAACGCAGGAAAGATTAAAATTCCTGCGTTTTTTTTGCATAAACATCGCAGATATTTCTTATCTCGCACAAAGTGCTTGATCGATTATTTTCACAAATAATTAAAAATTTTTGTGTATATCAAAAAAAAATAGTATCTTTGTCGCGTTTTATATATTTGCAGAATTGGCGTATGAAAAAGAGAAGTTTATTTATTAGTGTATTGGCAATAATCGCCATCGTGATGACATCGTGCTTCTTAAATCCAGAACCAGAAGTGGTATTTGAGGAAGCTAACCTGCTAGGCTTGTGGGGTAGAGATAAAATCGCTGGACAAGATAGCATACCGGTGAAGTTCGTGCGCTTTACTGGCGAAATAGATGAGAGTGGCGAATACAAATACGGTCGTCAATGGGACGAGAGCGAAGATATCTACGAAGAAGACCTCAAGCCATACGGTAATGGATGGTTTAAGTACAAGCTAGTAAAAAACAATCTGACCGAGATCCACTTGATGGACAACGGTGGCGCGGATATACCGAAAGTGTATATAGTTCAGAAACTAACAGAATACGAACTGAAATACAAAGATGATTTCGGCAAGACGCACCATTATTATAAATGCGGGGAAACGGTGAAGCGGTGAAAGGGTGAAAGGGTGAAGCGGTTATGAAGAAAGCATTGAAAATAGTTGGCATCACCTTGGGCAGTATCTTTATACTGCTAGCTGTGGTGATAGGTTCAGCGCTGTGGGTGGTATTCACCCCAGAGCGACTGACCCCTATCGTGCGCGAGGTGGCAAGCGAATATGTGAAATGCGACCATGAGATAGGCAAGGTGGAGTTGACCTTCTTCTCGACCTTTCCACATTTTGGTTTGGCAATAGATCGTCTAACCATGATCAACCCTGTGGCAGGCGCCCCAAGCGACACTGTGGTGCATATCCCCCATGCGGTGGTGAGTGTGGATGTGTTGGCATTCCTAAACGAAAAGACATTATCCATCCCCACCCTCCGCCTACCCAACTTGCAGGCGAATATCTATGTAGCAGCGGATGGCAGCACGAACTATGACGTGTTAGGCGATGAGGCGAAAGGCGATGAGGCAGGAGATACCACCACCTTCGCTTTGCCTTTTGACAAGATTATGGTCGAGGAACTGGCTCTATCCGCCCAATCGCTACAATACATTAGCCTACCCGACTCTATCCATGCTGGATTACAGCAGTTGGATCTTCGCGCCAAAGTGAATGATTGGGAGCAGATACTCCTGACATTGGACATCGGCAGTATAGATGCCACCTTAGGCACCCAAACCTACGCTGAAGGTTTGCACTTAAGCACCACCTTACCGATGGGGATTGACCTAGCCCGCATGCGAGTGCATTTGCGCGATGCGCATATAGCGGCAAACAATCTGAACCTAGCGCTGAACGGCTGGGCTGAACTAGGAGATACACTGCAGACCGACATGCGCCTGACGCTCAACGAATGGCAAGTGGATTCCATCATGCCACTCTTGCCACTTACCCTGCCCAAAGACATTGCGCAACTCATCCAAGGCGCTTCGGCTTCGCTAGATGCCACAGCCACTATCAATATGGCAGACGGCAACGCTTCCAGCGTGACTATACATCACTTTGCGGCTCGTACCAAACAGACGAGTTTGCAAGCGAGAGGCGAGCTAAAAAACCCATTAGGTAATCTATGGATAGACCTTTCCACAGACATGGATGTGCGAATAGCAGATATCAAGACATTCCTGCCAAAAGATATGCAGGTGGCTGGCCGAGTGAAAGGTACGGCAGGCGTCCAAATGTACTTAGACGACCTGATGGCTATGCAACTAGATAAGGGCAAGATCACGGGTGACGTGCAGCTGATAGGTATCCAGTACCATGCAGACGGCATAGCTGCCACACTGCCCAATAACCGCCTACAATTCCACATACCAAATACGCGTCCTTCGCGCCAAGAGGTGAACTGGTTGGCAGCCACCTTGCAAACCGACGGTGGCGAGGTGAACATGGACATGCCATTGGCAGCGGAGTTGGGCAAAACCCACATCGCAATAGAGACCAACAATATCCTGGGCAGCTCCCCCTATTGGCACGCTACCTTGTCTATGCAATCTGCCGAGCAACTGCATGCTGCGATGGATAGCATGGAAGTACAGATAGACCATCCCGAGATAGATGCCTATGTAGCATACCATACCACCGACTCCAGCGTGATGCCCGTGGTGGATGCGCATATTGCATTCGATAGACTCATAGGGCACTATGCCGACATACAAGCCGATATACAAGCTTCAACGCTCACTGCACAGTTGCAAGCACCACGCTTAAAAGCCACCCTACACTCCAAGCAAGTAGCAGCACAGATGGCAGGAGAGATGGCAGTGAACACAGAAATGATAAGTATAGAAGCCGCTGCACGCTATAACCAACGAGGCGGGGACAATATGCTACTGAAATGGAACCCTAGATTGGCGGTGAAGATGCAACAGGCAAAAGTGGATCTCGTAGATTGGGAACAAGATATAGTAATACCAGAAATAGACTTTGCATACAGCAATAGAGAGTGCAAAATCGAACAGTCAAAACTGATAATCGGCAATTCCGACTTTGCATTGACGGGAGAGCTGCGAAACATAGGCCGCTGGATGCGTAAGAAGGGGGTTCTGGAGGGCGAAATAAACTTCGTAAGCGAGGCGACGGATGCCGACGAGTTGCTAGCATTGCTGTCAGCCAAGGAGGGAAGCGAAGAGGAGGCAATAAGGCAAGAAGGCGAGGAGGCGATAAGGCGAGAAGGCGAGGAAATTAGTGAAGAGACGGAGCCATTCATGGTACCAAAGAATGTAGATCTAACGCTGAATACGCAAATAAAGAAAGCCACTGCCTTCCGACAAACAGCCTCCAACTTAGGCGGAAAAATATATATCAAGGACGGTACCCTCGTACTGGAGGAGATGGGCTTTATCTGCAATGCAGCCAAACTGCAACTCACAGCGATATACCGCACCCCACGCCGCAACCATATCTATGTGGGATTTGACTACCATATGGTGGATGTGAATATCCAAGAACTCGTAGGCATGATTCCGCAGATAGATGAGATGATGCCTATGCTCCGCTCCTTCAAGGGAGAAGCAGAGTTTCACCTAGCTGCAGAAACCTATACCAATGCACAATATCAGATCAAACCATCCACCATTCGCGGTGCTGCAAGCATATTTGGCAAAGACCTGGTAGTAATGGACAGCGAGACATTTAGCACCATATCCAAACTGCTGATGTTTAACAAGAAAACAGAAAACAAAGTGGATAGCATCTCGGCAGAAATGACCATCTACAAGAAAGAGATTGATGTGTATCCATTCTGTGTTTCGCTAGATAACTATATGGTGGCATTGGGCGGCCGACACAATCTGGACATGACGTTCAACTACGATGTGAATGTATTATCTCCAATCTATTTGGGCGTAAATGTATCGGGCAACCTAGATGATTTGGACATCAAGCTAGCGCCTTGTAAGTTTGCAAAAGACTTCAAACCTCTATTCCACCGGAAAGTGGATAGCCATTCAGCAGAACTAAGAAGCATGATCCGCGAGTCGATGAGGAAGAATGTGAAGATGTAGGGATTTATTTAACGACAATAGAGACAACTTGCGCGGCAATCAACTACCTGCCGCGCTACGAGGATAAAACAATAAACAATATAAAACAATGAAAAAAATCCTATTTTTGAGCATGATGCTCCTAGCATTTATGGCATGTACTAAGAACCAAAACCCATTGCTCGTAGAGCAAGATACACCATTCGGTGTACCTGCTTTCGACAAAGTAAAAATCGAACATTATCTGCCTGCTTTTGAGAAAGCTATCGCAGAGAACGAAGCAGAGATTGCTGCTATCACTAATAACCCAGAGGCACCTACTTTCGCCAACACCATCGAGGCACTCGACCGCAGCGGCGATCTACTCAACAAGGTAGTAGGCGTGTTCTTCAATGTCATTGAAGCTGACGGCAACGATGAGATGAACGCTATCGCCGAGGAAGTTTCTCCTAAACTGTCTGCACTCAGCGACGGCATTATCCTCAACGACGCCCTCTTCCAACGCGTGAAAGCCGTATATGATGAGCGCGAAACACTCGGTCTCAACGACGAGCAAATGCGACTCCTAACCGAGACCTTTAAGTCTTTTGCCAACAACGGTGCTAACCTCCCAGAGGACAAGAAAGCACGATTGAAAGAGATCAACCAAGAGCTCGGTCTGCTCTCTCTACAATTCGGCAACAACGTGGTAGCAGAGACCAACGCCTACCAACTCTTTATCACCGACGAAGCAGAGCTCAAGGGTCTTCCTGAGAGCGCCAAAGCTGCTGCTAAAGAAGAGGCAACTGCTGCTGGTCGCCCTGACGCATGGCTCTTTACCCCTAAGCGCACCAGCTTCACCCCTGTACTACAATACTGCGAGAACCGCGATCTGCGCAAAGAGCTACTGATGGCCTACACCACCCGTGGCAACCACGACAACGAGAACGACAACAAGAATATCATCATCAAGACTATGCAACTCCGCGTGGAGAAAGCACATCTATTCGGCTATACCAACCCTGCGGATTATATCCTAGCTGACTGCATGGCGCACGATGCCAAGACTGTGGACGCATTCCTCGAGTCGGTATGGGGGCCTAGCCTCGCTGCGGCTAAGCGCGAAGCTGCTGAACTGCAAAAAATGATGAACAAAGATCTCCCTGGCGAGAAACTCCAACCATGGGACTGGTGGTACTACGCTGAGAAACTGCGCGTAGAGAAATACGCCCTCAACGAGGAAGAACTCAAGCCATACTTCGAGCTCAACAATGTGCGCAACGGTGCGTTTGGCTTGGCAAACAAACTCTTCGGACTCAACTTCGAGAAACTAGAGAATATGCCAGTATATAACCCAGAGGTAGAGGTGTTCAAAGTAACCTATGCTGACGGCAGCCTGGTAGGTATTCTCTATACCGACTACTTCCCACGCGCTGGCAAACGCCCAGGTGCATGGATGAATAATATCTGCAACCAATACATCGACGCCAATGGTGTAGATCATCGTCCTGTGATTATCAATGTGGGTAACTTCAACAAACCTACAGCAGGCAACCCATCACTCCTCTCTATGGACGATGTAGAGACCCTCTTCCACGAGTTCGGTCACGCACTCCAC
>JAZSGL010000060.1:0-15080 GCA_045532735.1 Paludibacteraceae bacterium
TGCTACCACTTTCCGTGACAGAGGAGAAGAGATACATATCACACCACTTACTTACGAAGAGTTTTATGAGGCATATCCCAATGAAAAACGATATGCGTGGCGCGAGTTTATGACCTATGGAGGCATGCCTTTCGTGCTACACAAAAATTTGCACGAAGAAAAAGCCAAATATTTGCAGGACCTATTCCGTCTCACATACCTCAAAGATGAGATAGACCGTAATAACCTACGCACAAAAACAGAAGTCTTAGACGAACTACTCAATGTAGTGTCTTCATCAGTGGGATCACTTACTAATCCTACAAGGATAGCAAATACCTTTCAATCAGTAAAGGGTGTGAACATCAAGAACGAAACTATCTCATCTTATCTTGACTACTTTATTGACGCATATATATTGAGAAAATCACATCGCTATAACATTAAAGGACGCTCGTATATAGATACTCCTCTCAAGTATTATTTTGCAGATAATGGATTGAGAAACGCCCTGCTCAATTTCCGTCAGCAGGAGGAAAACCATATCATGGAGAATATCCTATACAACGAACTCATCTCCAGAGGATTTAGCGTGGATGTGGGAGTCGTAGAATATAACCATACTAATGCGGAAGGCAAGAAACTGCGCTCACAACTGGAAGTTGATTTCGTTGTGAATAAAACCAACATGCGATATTATATTCAATCTGCATTAACAATTGCAGATGAAGAAAAACGACAACAAGAAATCAATTCGCTCACTCGCATTGATGATTCATATACTAAAATTGTTGTCGTGCGCGATGATATTCTCCCATGGACTGACAACAACGGAGTACAATACATCAATATCGAAGATTTCCTTTTAGATAGAATAAATCTATTATAATCGGAAGTATAAACTATGAGTGATAAGTGATGAGTAGTTTCTCAATGGCATTGAGCGTCAGTCTCGAAAACGCATAATTGTCCAGTTCGGACAAATGAACCACCAATGTGTCAGGAATCTCAGGAAGTTCTGGCACGTTTTTTATTACGAATCGCGCATGCAACTTCTGGTGCGACAGCACGTGGGTGAGGTTTATAGCCAGCGGCTGAGTAGAATGGTGTACTGTGGTGTAGTTTTGAGTAGAATTGTCCCCCTTGGGCGCCCGAGGATGTTGATTCGGGCGCAAGTTGTCAATATTGTCGTTTTTTAAACTATCAACACTTGTCGTTTCCACAAACTCCCACAAATGTTTCCAAATATCATTCCCCTTTCGTTGATGAATCAGCGTCTTATTGTCGGGCGAGATATAGATGGTATACTCCAAATACCTATCCCGTACTTTTGGACGGGGCTTGCGCACAGGCAATAGTTCTACCGTATTGTTAGCCAATGCCTTGCACCATCGGTTGAGTGGGCAAGTATGGCAATCAGGTGCCGTAGGCACACAATGCAATGCGCCGAGCTCCATGATAGCCGAATTGAACAATCGTGGACGCTCTCTGTCCAATAGTTCCTCTGCCAACTTCCTAAAATGTTTCTTGCCTTGGGTGGTATCAAAAGCAATCTCGCAGTCATACAATCGCGACAACACCCGATACACATTACCGTCCAGCGCAGGGTAGGGCAGATCAAAAGCAAACGAAGCAATCGCTCCTGCCGTATAATCACCCACACCAGGCATACTCTTGAGCGCAGCGAATATCTCCTCGCCTCTCGCCTCCTCGCCTAATCGCCTCCTCGCCTGATGAAAAATCTCATGATTTTTCATCAACTGCGCCGCCTTATGCATATTCCTCGCCCTCGAATAATACCCCAATCCTTGCCAATAGAGCAGCACCTCATCCTCTTCTGCTTCCGCCAGCGATTGAATATCCGGGAAACGCTCCACTAGCCGCATATAGTATTCCATACCCTGTGCCACGCGAGTTTGCTGGAGAATAATCTCCGAAATCCATATTTTGTATGGATCATCCGTCTCACGCCAGGGCAAGATGCGCTTGTTGAGCTCATACCACTCAATCAACTCGTTATGCAGCAATTCCTTATTCATATTACGACCACAAAATTACTACTTTTTTAGCAAATATGCAAAACTTTGTACTATTCCTAAAAAAAATACAATATTTTTTGTCAAAATCCTTGCATAATTCATTTATTTATAGTACCTTTGCACCCGATTTCGGTTTTTGTGGACGGAATTCGCCACTTTTATCTTCGAAAAGTATAACTTATTAAATATAAAATTATTATGACAAAAGCAGAACTCGTTAATGCAATTGCTATCCAAACTGGTTATGACAAAACTACCATTTTGAACGTGGTTGAGTCAGCAATGCACAACATCAAGAAGACTGTAGCTGAGGGAGAGGCTGTATATCTCCGTGGCTTCGGTAGCTTCGCTACTAAGACTCGTGCAGCTAAAGTTGCACGTAATATCACCAAGAATGAGTCAATCCTCGTTCCTGAGCACAAGATTCCAGCATTCAAGCCAGCTGATAGTTTTACAGAAATTTTAAAATAATCTATTAATAATTTACAATTATGCCAAACGGTAAAAAGCACAAAAGACATAAGATGTCTACCCACAAACGTAAAAAACGTTTGCGCAAGAATCGTCATAAGCATAAGTAAGCTTTGACGCATTACTACGGCTTTGTGGTCATAACCTATTTGGGCGCAAATAGGTTGCCACAAGGCATTTTTTTTAATAATGGGCAATCATGCCCAAGTAATTGACTTATTGATATATGAAAAGCGAATTAATTGTGGATGTTACACCACATGAGATTGCTATTGCGCTGACTGAGGATGACCGCCTCATGGAGGTGAACCGCGAAAAACGCGGCGAGGACACCTTCGCGGTAGGAAATATCTACTACGGTAGGGTCAAGAAGATTATGCCTGCGCTCAATGCAGCCTTTGTGGATGTAGGACATGAGAAAGAAGCTTTTCTGCACTACCTTGATTTAGGAACAGAGTTTCTGACACAGCAGAAGTATGTTACCAAACTCGTTTCGGACCGCAGACGCATACCTGAGTTACACAAAATCGAGCGTCAGCCTGCTTGTAGCAAGGAAGGACAAATCGCTGACTTCCTCAAAGTGGGAGATACCATCCTAGTGCAAGTGACCAAAGAGCCTATCAACTCCAAAGGACCACGACTCAGCGCCGAGATCTCTATTACCGGACGCAATTTCGTCTTGATTCCTTTTATAGATAAGGTCATGGTCAGCAGCAAGATCAGCAGCAATGCCGAGAAAGGACGACTCAAGCAACTCGTACATTCTATCAAACCACAGGGATTTGGAGTGATTGTACGAACCGTGGCGAAAGACAAACGAGTAGCGGAATTGGACAACGAACTCCGTGTGCTAGTCAAGCGATGGGAGGACATGGTACGCAATTTGCAACGCAAAGAACCGGTTAACCTCATTAGCGAAGAACTGGGACGAACCATAGGAATCATACGAGATATCTTCTCTCCTAACTTCCAGAATATCCATGTCAACGATCAGGAGGTATATGAGGAAATCAAGCAGTATCTCGAACTCATAGCACCAGAGTCGGCTAAACTAGTCAAACTATATTCTGGAGAGCAACCTATCTTTGACAAATTTGACATCACTCGTCAAATGAAAACGGGACTAGGACGCACCGTAGGGTTCAAAAAAGGCGGATACCTCATCATGGACAAGACCGAAGCGCTCTTCTCCATCGATGTGAATAGTGGAAGTAAGAAACTCTTTGAAGACCAAGAACAGAATGCATTCCATTTCAACATGCTTGCCGCAGATGAAATAGTGCATCAACTACGATTAAGGGATATTGGTGGAATCATTGTCGTGGATTTCATTGATATGGATGACAAGGCCAATCAGCAAGCGCTCTACGATCATATGCGCGAGTTGATGGAACACGACAGGGCAAAACACAACATATTGCCACTCAGTAAGTTCGGACTAATGCAGATCACACGCCAACGCGTGCGCCCAGCGGTGGAAATGCAGGTGATGGAGACTTGTCCGACATGTTTGGGAAAAGGAAAAGTGCAACCTTCGATCCTCTTTACAGAGCAAATACATGAACAGATCGAGGCTATGACACAGCAGTATGGCAGAGGATTACGCCTACATGTGCATCCATTCATCTATGCCTATTTATCCAAAGGTTTTTGGAGCCAAAAATGGCAATGGCGACTAGAATATGGAATCCATACCATCGAAAACCAAAGTTTGGGAATGCTACAAACCCAGTTCTATAACACTGACGGACAAGCATTAGATATCCCAACTGCGGGTAATGATAACAAGGAGTCAGAAAAGTAAAATCAAATCTAAGAGCGTGACCAATCGTCACGCTCTTTTTCTTTAAACACCCTCTAACACCCTATACCATCGAAATACCGTATTATTCTGATGCATTTATTTGGATAGTTAAAAAAATATTCGTAACTTTGCACCGTAAAACAAAACTACACAACCCTATACAGCGCCTAGCGCTACTACACAATTCTACACATGAATAAGCAATATCAAGAACTCACAGTGCAGCAGGGTGAGTATATCCCACAACCTGCTATGGATTATCCTCAGGAGAATCCATTCGAGCGAACACTCTTTCCTAAAAAAATCAAGGATATCACTTTCGATGAGCATTATCCATATCTAAATGATAGTTGTACCTATAAAATGGGCCTATTATTTGGTTACTATTTCGTAGCGCATCTTTTACTGCGTTTGAAACTGCGTATTCAGATGGGTTTGCGTATACGAGGAAGACAAATACTAAAGCAATATAAGAAAGAACTTTCTCATGGCGCGATCACCATCGCCAACCATGTCTATCGCTTGGATTATCCTTGCGTGCTAATTGCTACGAAGCGCACACATAATACGCGAGTTCCTATGTTCGCACCTAATTTCCGAACAAAAGATGGATTTTTTATGAATCTAGCGGGTGGAGTACCTATCCCAGATTCTACCACCAATATGTCGGCACTCAAGAAGTTCAACGAAGCTTTTGATGAGTTTCATCGCCGTGGATACTGGTTCCATATCTTCCCTGAGGCATGCCGCTGGGATATGTACAAACCTCTGCGCCCCTTCCAAAAAGGTGCTTTCACCATGAGCTATAAGTACGCCAAACCGCTGCTGCCATGCGTGATCACCTATCGTGAGCGCAAGGGTATATTCCGTTGGTTTGGTCCTAAAGAATTGCCTTTATTGACCGTTACGATAGGCGATCCTATCATACCTGATACCACGCAGCCTCGCAAGACGGAGGTAGAGCGCCTGCGCCAGGTAGCGCACGAGCAGATGACCCATATGGCTGGCATCACCCACAACCCTTGGCCTGCTGCATGGGAAAACCTGTAAGGCAGCAACCCTCCACCACCCTACACCACACTACACTACACCATACCCATGCACTACCTGATTTTCGACGATATGACCCAGTGTAGCGAGCAGGAAGTGGCTCGCCTCTTGCCATTGGTGTCGCCTCAGCGTCGTGAGCAGGCGCTACGCTTTACCCACACCTTTGGCCAGTACTGCTGTCTCAAGTCCTATGAACTACTGCTAGAACTCTACAACGAGTGGTGTGGGGCAGAGCACGATTGCTTGCCTGAATTTTTGTATAACGAGCATGGTGCGCCTTATTGGGCGGATGGCCCGTATTTCTCCATCTCTCATACCAAGAAGGCTATTGCTGTGGCTATTAGCGATCATCCTGTAGGAATTGATGTAGAAGGTATGCGTGAAGCTACTGATGGTCTTATTAGCAAGGCAATGAATCCAGAGGAGGTATCTATGATTCAGTCTAGTCCATCGCCTCAAATAGAGTTTATTCGCCTTTGGACACGCAAGGAGGCATATGTCAAGATGCTAGGGACGGGTATCATATCTGATATGCATCAGATATTAGTCGATACAGAAGCCCTACAATGGCACGAATTTGTGGATATAGATCGAGGATATATCTGCACAATAGTTACTAAAAATGAGTAGAAACGATATTCTACTCATTTTTTTAGCAAAATATTTGGTCAATTCAAAAAAAAGCAGTACCTTTGCACTCGCTTTCGAAAAGGAAGTTACATGGTGGCTATAGCTCAGCTGGCAGAGCATCGGATTGTGGTTCCGAGTGTCGTGGGTTCGAGCCCCACTAGTCACCCAAAAAAGACGACCGATGGTCGTCTTTTTTTGTGATTAGTATGTGGGCTCGAACCCAATAAAAGGGCCCCAAAAAAAGGGGATTTATATAAATTGACACTTTTTGGTGTGTATTGCCACATTTCCTTAAGATTCAGCGGTTGAGCGAAGCGAGAGTTAGCGGTGGCAATGGATTACGGAGTACCGAGAGCGAACGTAGTGAGCAAAAAGAGATTTATAAGATTTCTGCCCGTAGGGCAAGGAGATAATATTGTGTCAACTCGTATATAACTCCCAAAAAAAGAGAGGTTATTGCCCTCTCTTTTTTATTTCTTGTTCTTAATTGGCTGTGCTTTCTGCGTTTCCACTTGTGCTTTGATTTCCTCCCATGCTTTTTCGGCGTAGGGGGTGAGGGTGGTGTAAACCACCGATTTCTCTACCAATTCTGGTTTGAGCAACCCAAACTGCTTGTCTATATTATGCAAGCATAGCACAAGTGCTACAATCACTATTCCCCATTTGGCGGTGCCAAATAGTCCACCTAGTAGGCGGTTAAGCCAGCCCAATTGAATCTTCTGGAATAGTTTGGAGAGCAGTCGTGCCACGATGTTGAGTAGCAAGGCGATACCTGCAAATAGTACGGCATATGCTACCACGATGCTAGCGGTCTCGCTCCAATTGAACTGCTGCATCAGCCAGCTGGCAAATGCTGCGCTCCACCATTTAGCTCCAAAGAAGCCTAGGATAATAGCAACGATAGATGTGACTTCCACTATCAACCCCTTCATCAGACCTCGTATGAGGCCGATGAGTAGGGGAAGAAGTATGAGAATATCTAGCCAAGACATGATTGGTTGATAATGGTAGGATTATTTCTTAGAATACTCGTAACCTGGTTTGTAGTCACCATTTTCGTCATACAACCAGTGCTCATCACCATCATACAGACGCAAATCATCTACCGAGCGGATAGAGATGGACCAGTCGTCGGCTGCAGGTGGGTATTGAGAGTATTTCAAGCCATTGTCATAGTAGAAACCAAGAATACCTACCACATCGCCCTTATACTTATCTGCTGGCAAGTAGAAGTGTGCATACTTAGCATACTCTGAGGTAGAAACAGCGCTATGGTGGTTGTTCTCATCATAGAATACGCGTGCTTGAGGGAAGTTCAAGTTGTTGGTAGTAGGAGCAAACACATTGGCGTTTTGATCGGTCTCTGGGTCGCCAGTAGTACATTTGGCTGGTGTACCATTGTTGTAGTATTGACCAGTGAAGTGTACATTCTTGATACATACCAACTTAGCATCCCAACTGCGTGCTTCTACCAAGTCAAGTTTGTCATTGTAGTCGGTAATTTCCAATGTGTCGTAATGCAACTGGCTTTTATCTGGCATGCCAATGCAATGGGTGCGTGCTTTGAAGATAGCAGCAGGGATACGACCTGCAGCCCAACCCACTTTCTCCTCTGCCTTGTTGGCATGGGTATTATTGTTGTAGGATGGCAAGCAGAGCTGTGGTTGGTTAGCATAGCGGCCGATAGCGAGGCCATCTACGCGAATCAAGATCTCTTGTCCGATTTGGTACATGCCGTTGGCAGAACCCAGATCTACAGACAAACGCAATGCTTGTTGCTTTCCTTCTTTCATCTGTTGGATGCACAAGGTCTTGTAGAAGTTGCCTGCATAGTCGTCGGTAGTGATTCGACCGCGGATATAGAGTGGATTCTCGTCATTTGCAGGAATTGTATCGATAGAGAACAAGTAGTAGCTACCTGCTTTCGAACGCTCGCGGTACAATTCTGGCAAGCAATAGTTGCCTTCCTCGCTCATGTAGCCATAACTAGTATCTTTCAGTTGATTAAGATCGAGTAGTGTACCTTGTGCAATAAGATCTTGCGCTTGATCCTCGGTCAGGAATAGCTTGGTTTGATCTACATCAGGAGGCGTACATGCTACTACGCACAATGCCACGAGGGCGATATATAGAATCTTTTTCATATTGCTTAGAATTTATATTGGATATTGAGATAGAAGTTGGTTCCCCAAGCGTAGTAGTACTTAGATGGGAATTTCCATGCGTTAGGACCAATCACAGAGTTCTCGCTATCTGCTACACCTTGGCGTGTTTGACGAGGCAAACGTGCTTGTTGATAACCACCGGTCTTGAAGTGGGTATTGTTCAAGAGGTTGTTTACGGTCAAGTTGATAGAGATAGATTGGCGGTTAGGCAGGTAGATGAGCTTACCCAAGCTTACGTCCACGAGGAAACGGTGGAGTGGGTTGCTAGCAGTAAGCATCTCTTGGTTAGACATGATGGAATATGGGTATTTCAATACTGGTACGCCATAGTTGTCATATACCACTTGTCCATCCACTTTCTCAATAGCATCCGTATATTGATCGCCATACCATCCGTTGACTTTGCTACCGTCGGCGCGTGTACCGGTGAAGAGACCTTGCATACGGCGAGCTGGTGCGTAGTCGAGATAGCTCCAATCGAAGTAGTTCACGGTGATGTCAGCAAACCACATCTTTGGGTGGAAGAAGCTGAGCTTCAAACTGGTATTGAGTTGAGGACCAGTAGCCACTTTCAATCCCTTGAGCAGTACGCTGTCGCGAAGCTCATAGATAGGACCGTTGGCGTTCTCTGCCAATGCCATACCATTCTCGGCAGAGGTGATAGCCATCGCGTTGCTAGTGTAGCGATAGTCGCCAATGCTGAGTACACCGGTGAGGGTGAAGTAGGTGCCGAGTTTCACAGCAGCAGCTGCCTCTACGCCCATATGACGGCGGTTGATACCAGTGAGTGATTGGTTCACGAAGGTGCGTGCCTCATCGTCGTAGTAGCCATTGAGCTCGGTGCCGTTCCAGAACTGGGTGAAGAATCCAGTCACGCGACCGCGAACGAGTGGGTAGTTAAACGAATAGGTCAAGTCACCACCTACCACCTTTTGGCTAGCACCGAAGTACTCTTGTAGCCATGAGGTGCCATATTGTTGCGCATAATATGCTGCATAATCGTGGCGATAGATAGCCTCGGTAGCACGGTCGTGTACACGAGGAGAGATATACGCATCGCGTCCGAGAGGCGCTTTGGTCTCAGCCAAGGCATTCAGTTTCAAGTGGTTGCGACCATCGATCTTGTAGGTAGCACCTATTTTGAATGCAGGATCCACGAAGTGGTGATGTGCACCCGCCATGCGGCCTGCTACAGCATCGTAGTTGCCTGCAAGGATAGCGTCAGCGTTGTTAGCCAGGTAGTACCACGCATAGTCAGGATTGAGTTTTGCTAGGTACCATGCACGACCGTTGATCATGTCGCTGCTGCGTTGCAAGTAGTTGTAGGAGAGTTGGAGTGCGTAGTAGAGATCTACTTCGTTCCATTTCCACTCGTTTTGTGCCCACACCTTAGCGCTAGCCATGTTGATGCGGTAGTTGTAGCCGAATTTATCTCCTTTGCCTGCGGCAGCATCTGGGTTGCGCAGGTCGTTTTGCTTCACATTGGCGATGTCGGCTTGTGTGAGACCGATATTGGTTGCCAACTCCTTGATATCGCGCTCAGCAAATGGGTCCACGTCGATCCATTGATTACCGCCTAGCAGATCATCCACCGACTTGTAGTGGATACCTTGTGCTGCCTTGAGCTCGAGGCCTACGGTAGCGGTGAGGTGATCTACGGATGTATTGCGGTAGTTGGCGCTAGCCACTGCCTCTTGGATATCGTTGTGACGGCGCTCTACGATATAGCGAGCCGAACCATCAGGGTTGTTCACATTGTTGGCGTAGTTAGCTGCGTAGAGGGCATCCCAATCAATTTGGGTAGTCTTGTCATCGCGGCTGGTCCAGAGATCAACAAGGGTGTTGTAGGTGTTCATATCAATAGATGGACCTACATAACCATAGTGTGAGTCGCCGCCATTACCGAGGTCTTTGCCGTTATAGCTCTCTTCGATGAAGTTACCGTTCTTGTCTATTTGTCCGTCCCAGAGGAAGGATGGCAAGTTGCGGTAGTAGTCAGGACGTGGGTCTGGCGCGTTGTAGAAGGTGAGCGCAGAGTTGCTGTAGAATGAGTAGTGGTAACCTGCAGCCACCTTCAGGTGGTTCTCCTCGTCGATCTTCCAGTCGAAACTAGCGATAGCAGTTGGGTCGTAGCTGTGTACGATGCGTGAGTTGCGCACCTTGCCATCTTGGTAACCCCAATATGGGTTGTAGCTATTGTGTCCCCAGCTGGTCTTGTTGTATTGATTGGTGAGATCATAAGTCTCTTGGGTGATACCAGCCGATTGACCACGGCGGGTAGGAGCACCAAAGGTGATGAGCGACAGGCGCATATCCTTGCTCCATTGTTTCTCTGCGGTGAGGAAGTAACCTACTGAGCTGTAGCTGATTCCTTCGCCGATCTGACCTTTGACATCGATGTATGGGGTATAGCGCCAAGCTAGTTGTGCGGCAAATGCCCAGCCGTTCTCCATGAGTCCGCTAGAGTAGGTAGCACGAGCTGCACCCTTGTAGTTGCGGTTGGTACCCGCTAGTCCCACTTTCCAACCTTGTGCATAGTTGGTTGCAGATTGCATGTAGTTGGTAGCTTGTCCGATCGAACCGAAGGTGAAGTTGTTGGCCTCGATGCCTTCTACTACCTCTTTGTAGCGAGTAGCGTCGTTCAGACCACCCATAGCAGAGAAGTTGAATTGTCCACGCTCAGCAGAGTTGAAGTTCAATCCCTCGATATAGCCCGACTCATAGGTCTGCTCGTATCCGCGACCGCGGTAGCGAGCGTTGGACCATGCGTAGGAGATGGTGCTATTGAATACATCTTGGCTGGCACTCGTAGCGGATGACATAGATTGGCTTTTGCCCTCGTCGTCGTTGAGGTCCATCTCTGCGATGTTGAGTAGGATTTCCTCTTGCGCTTCGCGCACGAGGTCCACTTGCATGACTACATCTCCCAGATCGGTGAGTTGGTTCTCTTGTAGTTGTACCAACAGAATGTCTGAGATATATCCCGCTGCTTCGATGATTACTTCTTCATCGATGGCATCGAGATAGGTGAGGGAGAATTTTCCTTCGGCATTGGTAGTGGTAGTAAACCCTTGGTTAGCCAAAGTGACAACTACGCCCTCTATCGCTTGCTCGTCAGGATTGATGATTCGTCCTGTCAAGCGTGTCTGTGCAGTAGCACCGACCATGGCCGCGATACATAGGATAATAGTGATAAATGTTTTTCTCATAATATTGTTGTTTTTGTGTAGTGTAGTGTTGTGTAGTAGCGCTGCACACTGTGTAGGATGGTGTAGTGTTGTTTTCCTTGAGCGCGTGCTGTGTTGTTGCACGCGCAATGTTGTTGAATTAAGTTGTTGTAGTTGTTGTTAATTGTCTCCTTTGTCGTCAATACTCCCATCGCCCATTGCCTCCTCGCCTCCTTTAAACTCCCACTGATCTCACTGATTGTTCACTGATTGCTATGGATAAAATTCGTGCTTATCCGTGCTATCCGTGGGAGCTATTCCTCCCCGAGCGCTCGTTGTGTTCTTGTCTCTATTGTCGTCAAAAAATACAATTTTGCTTAATTTTCTATAATTTTGTATAATTTTTGGATTGAGTTTATCCCCTAGAACTCCGCCGTCTTAGGTGTACGTGGGAATGGGATCACGTCGCGGATGTTCTGCATACCGGTCACGAATAGCATCAGTCGCTCGAAGCCCAATCCGAATCCTGCGTGAGGTGCAGCGCCGAAGCGGCGGGTATCGAGGTACCACCACATATCCTTCATAGGGATGTCGCGGCGCTCGATCTCAGCGTTGAGTTTGTCGAGGCTCTCCTCGCGCACGCTACCACCGATGATCTCACCTATTTGTGGGAAGAGTACGTCGGTGCCTTGTACGGTCTTGTCGTCCTCATTGGTCTTCATATAGAAGGCCTTGATATCCTTAGGATAGTCGGACATGATGACTGGCTTATTGAAGTGCTCCTCTACCAGGTAACGCTCGTGCTCTGATGCCAAGTCATCGCCCCAAGTGCATGGGAACTCAAATTTCTTGCCATTCTTCACGGCTTCTTGCAGGATATTGATACCCTCGGTATAGGTGAGGCGCACGAAGTCGGTCTTGATTACGGACTCCAGGCGTGCGATAAGGCCCTTGTCCACAAATTGGTTGAGGAACTCTAGATCGTCCTTGCAGTGCTCGAGTGCCCAGCGAACGCAGTACTTGATGAAGTCCTCCTCGAGGTCCATCAGTTCGTCTTTTTGGATGAAGGCTACCTCTGGCTCGATCATCCAGAACTCAGCCAAGTGGCGTGGGGTATTGCTGTTCTCCGCGCGGAAGGTAGGACCAAAGGTGTAGATCTTACCCAGTGCCATAGCAGCGAGCTCACCTTCTAACTGACCCGAAACGGTGAGCGAGGTTTGCTTGCCAAAGAAGTCGTCGCTGTAGTCGATCTTGCCCTCGTCGTCTTTCTTGAGGTTGTAGAGGTTCTTGGTGGTCACTTGGAACATCTGACCAGCACCCTCGCAGTCACTAGCTGTGATGATAGGGGTGTGGAAATAGAAGAATCCGTGCTCATGGAAGTATTGGTGAATAGCCATTGCCATGTTGTGGCGGATGCGGAACACAGCACCAAAGGTGTTGGTGCGTGGGCGGAGGTGTGCGATGGTACGCAGGTACTCCATGCTGAGGCCCTTCTTCTGCAATGGGTATTGCTCTGGGTCGGCGGTGCCGTATACTTCTAGTTCGGTGAGCTGGATCTCTACAGCTTGTCCGCTACCTTGACTAGCCACGAGGTGACCTGTCGCAGAGATACATGAGCCGGTGGTGACTGGCTTGAGGTTCTCCTCAGGGAACTGTGCCAGGTCCACTACGATTTGGATATTCTTGATAGTAGAACCGTCGTTGAGGGCGATGAAACTAACGTTTTTGTTGCCACGACGGCTGCGAACCCATCCACGAACGTTGATGAGTTGTCCTTCGCCTGCAAGCTGCAGGGCATTGATAATTTCTGTTCTTTTCATTATGATTTGTTGTTATTATTATCGTACTTTGCGGACTATCTACATAATAGCCCACAAAGGTACAACAAAAAATGCACATATGCAAATAAGCGAGCAATTTTTTTTGAATGGAGATATATTTTATATATCACTTGAGTTAAATCAAAGCGCTCGGAGAGAGTCTACTCACAATAGAGCGCATTAGCTTTAACTCAATAAAAGGCGAAGCCGCATTCAAAAAAAAATGCGAGTGGTTTGAAGTATGTCCAGCATGATGCGAACGTACTTTCGGGGGAATTGGCAAAGCCAAGGCGGCGTCCGAAGGTACAACAAAATGCTCGCATTGCGAACAAGGCAGATGTTCGAAGTTAATAAAAATATCGCACATACGCAAGCGCGTGAGCATTATTTTGTAAAAAAAGATAGATTTATCTATCAATTGAGTTATTACTTAAGCGCTCAATCACACAACCGCTCACAACCATCTTAAGAAGATACGATAGAGAAAAAGAAAACAATCGCTCTTCGGTGTGAAGAGCGATTGTTTGTAGTTTACAGCAGATCATTCCGCGAGGGGGAATTATTCCATTTTGCCAGTTTTTAATTCTGTTTGCAGGAAAGCATATACATATCTTGGACTTTGGTAAAAAAGACGAGTTTCCTCTCTCTGCAAACGGAGATATGTATCAGAATTGAGTACGATAGATAGTGCTTGCTCCATTGTTAAAGAGGCATTTTCTTCCATCAACAACACAGCAAGATTTTTGGTCATATCCAATTTCATTTGTTCTCATTCTTTTTGCTCTATCTCCTCTTTTAGCATATCAAACACGTACACAGAACTCTGATAATATAATTCAGAATCTATATTCTCTATTAGGCGATAGGTATTTGATTTATACAAAACATCAGCTGCTTCATCCAATGAATAATCATACTTCTCTATTAGCATAGCGATGAGGTCTTCCGACAAGCACTCTATTAAAAATTGTATATCCTTATTCATGGTGCAAAAGATTTATTGCTTTTTCTGTAGCAAAGAAATACTGAATTGTAGGTGTAATATATTCCACTTTCTTTTGGAATTGCTCCAATGTAATATATTCGCGAAGCAGTTGACGTATTTGCACGCCTACCTTATCATCTGCTATTGGTCCTATCACGATGTCATAATCATGCGCTTGTACGGGAGTGTTGTTTAATCTATTTTTGAGAATAAATTGCGCCCATTCTATTGAATATCCCTCAAATATTTTCACCTTGAGATTCTTATCGCTTAGTCTTGTCTCATCAAAGACAAATGTTGTTATCATGGGTTCTCCACCTCGTCGAACGCTTGTGATTTGAGCCATACGCTCAGCCTGCTCATACTCACTACTAAGGTAAAACCCCTTTCCAAAATCTTTGCCCAACCTACCCCTTTCGAGATCAATGGTTTGTATTTTTATATTTGAGCCGTGATATAGTTTCATGCTATAGCTCCTCCGTTGCGTTGGCAAATCATCGTTAAATCTTCAACTGCTTCTTCAATAGAAAAAGTATGTTCTATATCGTAATAGTCGCGCAAGAAATCCGTACCTTTATACTGATGTAGATAGAGGTATGCGTTCTGATTACTCAGTCCGTATCGTTCTGCAAAAGCACCTACACACGCCACTAAATAGGCTATTCTATTGGACATTTCTCGTGACATATAGCTGACAAATTTTTCTTTTTCGCTGCAAAGTTACATTATTTTTCTGATATATCCAAATTTTTCATCTTATTATAATCAAAAATCGTGCCTAACGCGAGGTTGGCACGATTTTTTGTAGTTTACAGCGGATCATTCCGCAAGAGGGATTAGGCTCCCCAATATTTGGATCCACGAACATACTTGCGCAGAGGATAGAAGCTGGTTCCATCGTGAGCACCCCTGTTGTTGGTTGTTGATATTGCTTTCATAATGTTCGTTGTGTTTTATTGGCATGTGGTAT
>JAZSGL010000003.1:0-1689 GCA_045532735.1 Paludibacteraceae bacterium
TATCGCCAAAAGTTGGTGAAGCGTATCCATGTAAAGGGCTTTGAGGTGAAAAACTTGCGAGGAACAAGTAGTTATCTCTATTTGGATAACATAGTTCTCTCGCCCAAGCAACCACCGATGGCTCGCATAGAGATAGAGACCAAAACAGCATCAGGCACTATAGTTCGCAAGATAAAGACTTTTGGTGTAGGCGATAGTTTGCGTGAAGAATCAAGATTGGCTCAATATGATGGTTTTACCATTTCGGAAATCAATGTGAACGGTTTTGTAACTTTCTTAAATGGGACAACCATTCGCAGAGGTGAAGTGATTGGCGATACCAACGAACTGAATATGCAGCGTGTGCAAATACGTGAAACCATTATGTCGCACTTTGAAAAGGAGCGCCAATTGTTCAAGCGTGGTATCAAGTGTCTATCGTTATTTTTTATTGATGAGGTTGCTAAATACAAGAGCTACGATGAAGAGGGCAACGAGGTAAAAGGAGTGTTCCAAAAGATGTTTGAGGAGGAATACTCTCGTTTAGTAAGCAACGAGTTCCATATTTGGGATGAGGACTACAATGAATACCTTCGCCGATTCTATCCACAAGATGTACATCGTGGGTATTTTTCTATTGACAAGAAAACAAATCGCATCATTGACGGGAAGGTGGAGAAGAAAACGGGACTATCCGATGATATTTCCGCATACGAACTTATCTTGAAGAATAAGGAGCGCTTATTGAGTTTTGAGGAGCCTACTCGCTTCATATTCTCTCACTCTGCTTTGCGTGAGGGTTGGGATAACCCAAATGTATTCCAAATCTGTACACTTCGCCATAGTAATTCAACTACTGCTAAACGCCAAGAGGTAGGGCGTGGTTTGCGAATCTGTGTGGATAAGCACGGTACCCGAATGGATGCCGAGCTATTGGGTGAAGATGTACACGAAGTAAACAAACTAACGGTGATAGCCAATGAAAGTTATACCGACTTTACCACAGCCTTGCAGCGTGAGACTCGTGATGTACTTCGTGAACGTGCAGCCAAAGCAACTGTTACCTATTTCACTGGCAAGCAAATCAAGATTGGCGAAGAGGTACACACCATCAGCGAAACCGAAGCAAGCCGTATCATCATCTACTTGGAGGATAACGGCTATATTGACGACCAAAAGAATATCACTCCCGAATATCGTGAGGCTGTAGCCAATGGTACAGTTGCTCCCTTACCTCAGAAGTTGCAGCCGATAGCAGAGGGTGTTACCCGACTTATCAACTCTATCTTCGACCCGAAGGCATTGGATGATATGGTTGTGGAAGAAAAGACCACAACACCCGATAATAAGTTGAACGAGAACTTCGATAAAGCCGAGTTCCAAGCCTTGTGGAATGAAATTAACCATCAATATGTCTATCAGGTGAGTTACGATAGCAACGAACTTATTGATAAGGTAATTCTATACATCAACAAGAATTTAGAGGTGAAGCAACTTCGCTATGTGATGGTAGAGGGAACGCAAGATGAAAGTCAAGTAACTGAATTTGGCGATACTCGTTCGCAATCCCGTGAACTGACCGATGTATGTACCTCAACCGTCAAGTACGACCTTGTAGGCGATATTGCCAAAGGTTCAAACCTCACTCGCCGTACGGTCGTGAAGATTCTACAAGGCATTAAGCAAAGTAAGCTCTACTTGTTCAAAAAT
>JAZSGL010000026.1:0-5604 GCA_045532735.1 Paludibacteraceae bacterium
CGTAGCTGGCGCACAAGTGTTAGTGAAGCATCCGGTGACAGGTGCCGTGGTAGCCAAGGGATCAACTGGTGAGAATGGCAAGTTCTCCGTAGAACTCCCCGAAGGATATTATACGGTGAGCGTAACGGCAGACAAGCACGACTCGTATCAGAATAATATTTTGGTGGATCCAGGGGTGGAAACGGACTTGACTGTGAATCTGAGTTTCCAAGCGATAACGGTAGACTGGACGGTCGAAGAGACAGAAGTGGAAGACAAGTATGAGATTGTTACCACGGTAAAATATGAAACCAATGTGCCGATGCCGGTGGTGGAACTTAACATTCCTCAAAGCATTCCTGCAAGTCAACTGCAATATGGTGAATCTTTATTGTTCAACGCCATATTGACCAATAAGGGATTGTTGACGGCACAGGATGTGGAGTTAGAACTTCCAACAGCAAAGGGATATATTTTTGAAGCATTAATAAATGATTCTATCGATTTAGCGCCTCAACAGTCAATTGCTATACCAATTAAGGTTACAAGAGACGTGCCAGATATGGCTGCTACTGCATATTCAAGGAGTAATGCAAGAGACGAAGATCCAGCTTGTGCTGCAGGGCTTGGAGTGTTGTATTTCTGGGATTGTGGGCCAGACCGAAAATGGCATAGGTATGGTGAGGTTATAAATTTAGGTCCTTGTAGTGACTTAGAAAATCCATTCCCCGCACTTGATAATGACGATGATGACCCAATAATAAGTATTCCCAATATATATATAAGGCCTATTCCCCATAATGGACCATCGTTTGGGACCTTTGGTGGAAATCATTATAATGATTGGCTATTTGGTGATGGTGGTCTTGTTGATAACGGTTGTGAACCTTGTCAGAATGGAGTGCTAATCGCAGGGTTAAGATGTGCTAGCCGTTTTATTGGAGATGCCGTGGAAACGTTGCAGGCATTGATGGGGCTTTCAGATGGGGAGGATGACAATGATGATGGCGGAACTCCTAGTAATAGAGAGGTTGCAGATGCGTGTTATGACCTTTTAGATGGTGTCGCATCTGCGTTTGATGCCTGCGTTAATGCTTCTGCAACTTTTGATGATGTCCATAAATGTTATTCCAGTGCAAGTGAAGCCATAGACAAAATGTTCGATGAAGCCATAACTGGTGCTTTAGGAGAAGTGGTTCCTCCATCAACATTGTCTAAATACAAGTCCCTCGGAAAAAAGATTTTGAAATGGAAAAAATGGGTCGATATAGCTGCCGATTGCGCCAAAGATTTTGTTCATGCATGTGACCATATAAATAATGACACAACAAATGTAGCAAATGCCGTTCAATATAATCGTATGAGTACAAACTCTACGGAAGATTATATGACTTATGTATTAAATAAATTGGAAATAATAGGTAATCAAATGGATGCTCTTGCTTGTATCAATGACGTAATGTGGGGTGAGGAAGCAGAATGGGATGATGTTTCTTATGCAGAGATGTCTACCCTATTAGATTCTATAAACTATAGAGAATTGGACTTTGTTGATGTAGTTCACTATAAACCAGAGGCTTTGTCAATGAAGCAATTTGAAGAGTATTTCGAACGGAAAAAGGCCTACCTCTTATATGGATTCCCAGATTCCATTTCCGCAAGAGTAGAAGAGAGCATCGAAACTATACAAAAGACACAGGAGCATTTCTTGGAGTTAGGATATTCATCCCCCTCTGAATTCGCGAAAGAACATACTGCAAAATTAATGGAATTGTTAGAGGAAGGACAGTCATCCGTCTGCGCCTCCATCACCCTCCAGTTCTCTCAGACAATGACGATGACCCGTCAGGCCTTCCGTGGTACACTGACCGTATTTAATGGTCACGAAACTACAGCAATGGAGGATGTGAAACTGTCGTTGGAGGTTCGTGATGAATATGGTGCTTTGGCAACTGCTCACGAGTTCCAGATCAATGCCGAGAGCTTGGATAAGTTTGACGGTGAACTGAGCTTGGATGCAGGTTGGTCATTGGCTGCCAACGAGACAGGTGTGGCTACTATCCTGTTCATCCCCACGAAGTATGCGGCTCCGACCGAGGCGAAGGAATATTCGTTTGGTGGTACACTATCGTACATCGATCCCTTCACAGGTCTGGAGGTAACGCGTGACCTCTATCCCGTGACGTTGACCGTAAAGCCGTCGCCTAATCTGGAGATGACCTACTTTATGCAGCGTGACATCTTGGGTGATGATCCCTTGACAACGGATGTAGTAGAGCCTATGAAACCTGCAGAGTTCTCGCTCTTAATCAATAATGTAGGCTATGGTGATGCTACGAATGTACGCATGGTAACCGAGCAACCGAAGATTATCGAAAATGAGAAGGGACTGTTTATCGACTTTGAATTGCTGAGCTCACAACTCAACGGTGGCGAGAAGACATTGGCAATGGGCGGTAGCGTGCCTACAGAGTTTGGTACCATACCGGCTCATAGTACAGCCTATGCCCAATGGTGGATGCAATCGACACTGCTCGGCCACTTCACCGAATATGACATCAAGGCTACGCACGTGACAAGCTATGGTAACGAAGACCTGTCGCTACTGGATACGGTGACCATTCACGAACTGATACGCAGTATCAAGGTGCCTGCCGAAGAGAATAGAATCTTGACCGGCTTCCTGGTGAATGATATCACCGATGCCGAGGATATGCCCGATATGTTGTATCTGTCGGATGGTATAGTAGAGAGTGTGAGCGTAACTGCCGAGGCTACCATCAGCAAGAATAGCGATACGGAGTATCTGTTAACCGTGACACCGTTGCAGGCAGGATGGAACTATGGCTCATTGGTAGATCCAATGTATGGCAAGCTGGATATTGTACGTATCGTACGACAGAGCGATGGTGCTGAAATCAACTTGCGCAACATCTGGCAGACCGACCGCACACTACGTGATGGGAAAGACCCACTTTATGAAAGCCGTATACACTTTGTGGATAAGTTTGGTACTGCTGCGGAGAGCTATCTGCTCACTTTTGAGCCTAAGCCCGACAAGATGTTGGAGGTGGAGAAATTCATGGGTGTTCCTGCAAATGATGTGGCGTTGCAAGAGTCGTTGTCAGAGATTACTGTACATTTCAACAAACCAATTGATGTTGCTACATTCACAACCGAAGACCTTACGTTGAACTGTCAAGGCAAGGCGTTGGATGTTTCGCAGATACAGATAACACAAGTAAGCAATACAGAATACAAACTTGACATCTCGGCATTGTCTGTATTTAACGGTTACTATGTGCTTACAGTGCAGACGGCCGGTATCGTTGACGATGAGGGATTTGCCGGTGAGTCAGGTAAGACTGCCTCGTGGGTACAGTATGTCGGTGGTAAGGTGAACCTGATGATACAGGTGACACCTGACAACGCTGGTACGGTGACTCCTACTGCAGGACTATATGACTATGAGGAAACGGTGACACTTACAGCAACAGCCAACGAAGGGTATGAATTCCTGAACTGGAGCTACAACGATGAAGTGATAGCTACTACACCAACCCACGAATATCTGATAGAGGGGGATGCAACAATTACCGCAATATTTGCTCCGAAGAACTACAATGTGGAAATTGTGTATGATGCGAATGAAGGTGCTGTGACTGGCGCTGGAACTGGAGTATACCAATATGGAAATGTGTTGAACCTGACAGCAGAGCCTCTGAGCGGCTATTTATTTGACGGTTGGTACATTGCCAACAGTGAAATAGCTGAATCATCAACGTATGTGCATACTGTCGACTCCGCCGTACAGATTGAAGCACGCTTTACACAGGTTGTTTATGACCTGACGCTCAGACTTGAGAATGGATGGAACTGGATATCTGCCTACTTTGCTGATGAGGAGCTAATGACTTCGTGGAAGTTCCTCGCTCCAATAAAGAGTGGCGTAGAGCGTTTTGTAGGCATGGAGACGGAGATTGCCAATGACCCTGAATATGGACTCACAGGAAATCTTCATACCTTGTCGCCAACAGAAGGATATAAGGTGAAGACGACCCGCTTGTTGCTGAACACATGGACTGGCGTGAAAGCCAATACCGACTCTACGCAGATTGCGCTGAAGAAGGGATGGAACTGGATTGGATATCCAGCTGCAATAGACATGGAGGTCAATGAGGCTTTTGCGAATGCAGAACTGGACAATGAAGACTACATCGTTGGCCAAGATGGATTCGCACAATATACTGACGGCAAATGGATTGGTACACTGGCGACATTGGAGCCCGGTAAGGGATATATGTACCACTCTAAGTCTGAAAAGGAGTTTGCATACAATACAGCCATCTATGCCAAGGCACAGCATATGTACCGTAGCTCAGTCGCGGAAGAGGCCCCCTGGAATGTGGACAAGTACAAGTATCCCAATATAATGTGTGTGATTGCGGAACTCTTTGTTGGTGAAACAGTCATAGATATGGAGAACTGCATTGTAGGTGCGTTTTGTGGCGATGAGTGTCGAGGTATTGGCAAATACGTGGACGGCAAAGTCATGATGAGTGTCTATGGCGATGCCGATGAAAAAATTACATTCATGGTAGTGGACAAAAATTCAGGAAGAACATTCTCCGTAAAAGAAATAGTTCCATTTGAGGAAATACTTTTAGGAACAATTAACCAACCTTATTCGCTACATGTCGATAACGGTATGGGTATCTTGAATGCTCAAGATGGTTGGAAAGTTCTAATAGAAAATGGCTGCCTTTATTTGTCATTCAATAATAGGATGTTTGATAGTATAACACTAACTGACGTATATGGAAATAACGTATTGTCGGTAGATTCTATTGAGTCTGGGGAGCCAATCAACATATCAGTACTCTTGGATGGTGTATATATCATAGCCGCGGAGCAAGAAGGAGTCATGTATTATAAGAAAATTATGAAAGTTGGTAAATGATGATCCATGAGGGTGTAGTAAAAAACTGCTGACACACACTTGTGCTGGACATGTAATGGCATGTTCAGCACAAGTTATAAATCTTTCACTGCACTCCTTAGACAAATCATTGTTTTGCCATACTTCCTCTCTGACGCACTATACGAAGTACTACTTGGTTGCTGCTACCTTCTGCACCATATTCGCTTTGTATGGTCGTTGATAGTGTAGGTAGTGTCCCGTTTAGTGTGTCTGCGGCTATAAGTCCCAAGCCTGTAAGTTTTGGATATCGTTGCAAAGTTAGTTACTTTGTCAATTATTTTATGTATCTTCGCAGCTAAATTGAGAAAGGTATATATAAGGTATAATAAGGAAAAAGAAACATGGAGATTGATTCGATAAAGTCTGTATATTTCATTGGTGCCGGTGGCATCGGTATGAGTGCTTTGGTGCGCTACTTCTTGTCATTAGGCAAGGTGGTGGCGGGGTATGACCGTACGTCGAGTGAGCTCACCGAGCGCCTCAATGCTGAGGGGGCAGCGATTCACTATGAGGATGACTGTACGATGATTCCCGATAGCTGCAAAGATAAGGCACATACGTTGGTGGTGTACACACCGGCGGTGCCGCAGGAGCATAGTGAACTCACGTGGTTTCGCGAACAGGGATTTGAGATTCAGAAGCGT
>JAZSGL010000103.1:0-27718 GCA_045532735.1 Paludibacteraceae bacterium
CTATTTCTTCGGGCTGTACGGCCATGCTCAAACCCTCTCCATATGTGCCAAACGTCTCTCGTGTACTCACCGAGATGATTCGTAATACTTTCTCTGAGGAGTATATCGCTATTGTAGAAGGCAACCGTGATGTCAACCAAATGCTCCTCGCAGAGCGTTGGGACTTGATTTTCTTTACAGGAAGCCCAGCTTTGGGTAAAATGGTCATGGAAGCCGCTTCCAAGCACCTCACTCCTGTTGTGCTGGAGTTAGGCGGCAAGAGCCCTTGTATTATTGACCAAGATGCCGACCTCAAGGTCGCTGCTAAGCGTGTAGCGTGGGGCAAAGCCCTCAATGCGGGACAGACGTGTATTGCCCCTGACTACCTAATGATTCATGAGAAAGTGAAGGATAAGTTCCTCAAACTGCTTGTCAAAGAGTGGAAACACTTGCTGACCAAAGACCCACAACAGGCCAAACACTTCGTCCGCATTGTCAGCGACAAAGCACTTGAGCGTTTGATTAGCTATCTGGATAATGGAACAATCTATCATGGAGGAAAATACGATAAAACTACACGCTATTTGAGCCCCACTATTTTGACCGAAGTTAGTCCTGACGCCCCTGTCATGCAAGAAGAGATCTTTGGTCCAATCTTCCCTGTCTTGACTTTCAAACAGATAGAGGAAGTTACAGAGTTTGTAGCCAAGCGTGAACGCCCTTTGGCGTTGTATTATTTCGGCAAGCAAGGCGAATATATTCTCCGCCATACTATTTCTGGCGGTACATGTATCAATGATGTGATTATGCACATTGTCAATCATGATATGCCATTTGGAGGTGTGGGTAATTCAGGTATGGGTACTTATCATGGCAAAGAGAGTTTCATGACTTTCTCTCACCGCCGTTCGGTAGTCTCTACCCCAACCTTCGTGGATATGCCGTTCCGCTATATGCCGTATAAACTGTTCAAATGGATTAAGAAACTAGTCTAATAAAAAAACAGGGACATCCAAATAGATGTCCCTGTTTTTTTGACTACGCTCAAAATTAGTCATTTATATAGCCATATATTTGGCCAGGCCATGAATAAATCACATTACCTTTGGTATTCACATATTTGCAACTATCATCACTTTGTACGAGTGATAAGCCATTATGGAATTCGTTGACAGGCACTTCACCTTCTGGTAACTCGAATACCACTTGAGCCTCTGTGTTGATACAATAGTAGTTACCGAAAGTTGATTGTTTAACCCATGCATACCCCTCATTAAATGGTTTTGCGTTGCTATACATTGCTGGAATAACAATTTCGCCTTTGGTGTTCATATATCCCCAATCGGATTTTGACATAAATGGTATTAGTCCTTCGCCAACTTGTCCAAATTGCACATATTCAGATGCTACTACCACTTCACCTTGTTTATTGAGAATACCTAATTTAAAATCATCTGATCGATAGCTTATAAGGCCATTACCTAGATTCTCCAAAGGATATTTATAAGTAGGTTGAATAGCAAAATCACCGGATGGATTAATGGCGCCATATTTTCCACTAACCTTAACAATCGCTATGCCATCCTTGAATGCATCTGCATAATCAAACATTGGAGGTATCTTGGTATTGGCATTTACATCAATATACTCATAGTTGGAATCATACTCGCGTTTGGCAGCAATCAATCCATTATCACCCATTAGACCTAAGGCTTTGAATTGAGGTTGAATAACCATATTCATATTTTTATCTAGCAAACCATAATCTCCATCCAACATAATGGTAGAATAACCATAGTAGAAATCAGATGCATTGTCAAATGATAACGTCGAACAAACAGTACCTTTTTTATTAATAAATTTATATCCATCATTCATTACTACTCTTGCATACCCGCATGAGAACACAGAAGCCATGTTAAAACTAGATGGGATTACAAATTTACCTTTTTCATTGATAAAACCCCAAGATTCTCCAATCGAATCTTTGGCTGGATAAAGTTTTGTAGCATCAGTCTCTGGTGTTTGTTGATTAGTACATCCAATCAATGAAAAAAGAGCAACGAAAACAAAAGTAAATTTAATTTTTTCCATAATTATAATAGTTAAATTATGCCTACTCACTTGGCTTTTCGGCTAACTCCATCGTCATATTTGACGCCACAAAGTTAACACTTATTTTTGAACTCAACAAATTTTATTAACAATGAAAATCTTTTTCAAAATATTTGATAACTAAAAAAAATACTTCGCTACCCTATTCATGAGTAGCGAAGTATTTCCATAATGGGGCTGAATGTAATGCTTGTACGATTTCGCCTGTTTTCAACAACTGCTTTACTTCCTCGCGCTTCAGCACATGTACTTGGATATCTTCTGTAGGCTCTTGATGTTGCTCACGAATCCTCTCCACACCCGTTGCTAAGAAGGTGTAACTCAGATTCTTATGATTAGTTGGATTAGGCGATAAGGTCATAAACAATTGCCACTCTCCACCACCAAATCCTGTCTCTTCGCTTAGTTCCCTCTGAGCGGCTTGCAATGGTGTTTCTCCAGGATCAATCACCCCTGCTACCAATTCATAATGCGTCTCTCCTAGACCATGGCGGTATTGATCTTCCATCACAAAATCACCATCCTTGGTAATCGCTATCACATTGATCCAATCCGGAAAATCCAACACAAACCATGTAGGAATCTGCTTACCCGAAGGCAACTCCACCAACTCTTGGCGCACATTCAACCAAGGACCAAGATTCAATATATTCTCCGACTTGAGCACTTTCCATGCTCTATTTTCTAGTTTCTCTATCATATTAGAATATTTTCAGTTTGCGAACCAATCTTAGCACACAGGTAGGTATCAACGCCACAAAGAAGAGCAATATGGTATTCCACACTCCTGGCACCGACACTTTGGCTCTACCCTTCATCATGGCTCTCACAGCACGACGAGCCAAATAATCAGGTTGCACGATATACCCGAGCACCAATCCCATTTTCGTGAGCCATGGGCGGATATTGTACAATCCCGTATTGATGGCTCCTGGGGTCACATTGGTCACATACACACCTTTTTCTTTCAATTCGATATGCACAGAGCGGGTGAAGTTGCTCAAGAATGCTTTGGTCGCCCCATAGGTGCTCAGGCGTTGCACGGCAATATCCGCTGTGATTGAACACATATTTAGGATATACCCTTTGCCACGCTTGACCATGTCTTGACCAAAATAGTACATCAACATGGCGGGTGTGTGCATATGAAGATTGAATATCAATTGATTAAATCCCTCAGAGTCCACCAAGAAATCGCAATCGTGATATACACCTGCGTTATTGATGAGTACTTCTACTTCTAGGTTCTCTGCCTTGCAATAGTCATACAACTCTTTGGCTGCTGTTTGTACTCCCAAATTGCGAACCAACGAAACGACCTCCACACCAAAATCTTGGCGAAGAAGTTGTGCTTTATCATGTATAGCGTCTTCGTTGCTAACAATCAGCAAGTCATATCCTTTGCTAGCCATAACGCGGGCATATTCATACCCACATCCAGAACTAGCACCTGTAATAATTGCATACATATATAATTTTGAATTAAGAGTTACGAACAGAAGAAGACGATAAGCAGCTGGCCAGCCATCACACGGAGGAACATCGTAAGTGGATAGACCGTTGCATAGCAAACAGAGGCTTGGTCATTCTTATCCGAAAGACTCTGCGCATAGCCCAATGCTGGAGCACCAGTCATGGCACCAATCAAGAGACCTACTACCTTGAAATAATTGATCTTCATCACCTTATACGCCACAAATCCTACTAACACGAGCGGAATCATCGTGATAAGCAAGCCATACAACACCCACATATAACCACCATCCATAATCGTCGAAACGAAGCCATCGCCAACACTCAAACCCACAGCCGCTAAGAACAATGTCAACCCCACCTGACGGAGCATCATATTGGCAGAAGTAGTGGCGAATGTGACCATATTGTAATACGGTCCAAAGCGACCTATAAGCAATGCCACAATGAGCGAGCCACCCGCTAGTCCCAATTTGAAGGAGATGTTCATGCCTGGAATAGCAATAGGCAGGGAACCAAACAACACACCCAAGAATATACCAAAGAAGATAGGCATCAAGTTAGGCAGATCCAAACGTTTGAGCTCATTACCAAAGATATCCGCTACTTGGCATACATCATCTCGGTCACCTACCACCATGATACGGTCACCTAACTGAAGAATAAAATCTGGAGTAGCCAACAACTCTACACCAGCGCGGTTGATACGCGTGATAGTCGCATGATAACGATGGCGTACATCAAACGAACTAAGGCGTTTACCATTGCACTCCGTACGCGTCACCACAATACGACGAGAGATAAGGTGATTGCTTCGCTCACGGCCACGGAAGCCATAGTGTGTCACCTCGCCCAAGACTTGTAAGTCCTTCTCATGGCGTTTGTCTGAGACAATACGGATGATATCATTGGGATTGAGGATGGTAGTGGAATCTACCAATTCATCTGTACCATCTGCACGGGTAACACGGCTAACCATCATCTGACTAACAGGACAAATAGCATATAACTCCTTGAGCGTAACAGGATTAACAATTGACAAACGAATATCCACACAAATAGGATCATCATCTGATACATGTTCTTGGCGGAGTGCCTCGTCTTCCTTGCTAAGATTGACTCGGCAGCACCAACGGATAAGTTCAAATGATAGGATTAGTCCCACAATACTAAGCGGATAAGCCAACGCATAACCCATAGCGATATTAGGCGAAGCTATATTGAGATCAGCCGCCGTCTGCTGTACCGCACCTAGCGAAGGAGTATTCATGACCGCACCTGACATAATACCTGCCATAGTGGTCATATCTGTATGCGTGAGATAATGCAAAGCAATGGTGATAAGACAGCCTAATAGGACAATAGCCACCGCAAGGAGATTAAGACGAAGACCACTCTTACCGAAAGGAGAGAATGACGGACCCACCTGAAGACCAATAGAATAGATAAAGAGAATGAGTCCTAGATTCTTGGCAAAAGACGATACTTCAGGGTCAATCGTGATGCCGAAAGAGGAGAGCGCAATACCAACAAAGAGAATCCACGTAACACCGAAAGTGAAGTTCTTGATCTTGATATGCTCACCCGCCCAAAGACCTAAGAAAACGACCAAAGTCAAAAGAACTATGGACTGAGTAACAGAAGGCAAGAGGAATAATTCGCGTAAGAGATTCATGTTATTACAACAATGGAGACAATATTAAAACAACAATATCAACAATGATTTTTTTGTTGTAGAATTTTAACTAACCTAACTAACGCTTCAGTCACGGCACGGCGGGTAATTTGTTCGCGTTCGCGAGCTGCGCCGAAATGGAAACATTGCGTCTGTGTCCCATCTGGCGTAGCCCATGCAATCCAAACAGTACCTACGGGCTTGTCAGGTGTTCCACCCGTAGGACCAGCAATACCCGATGTCGCAATAGCATAATCCGTGTGCAAAAGAGTGCGAACACCTTCAGCCATTTGGCGAACAGTTGATTCGCTAACCGCACCATCTACATCCAAGGTGAATGGAGACACCCCCAAGATATTCGTTTTCACCGAATTATCATAAGCTACTACTGAGCCCATATAGTATGCAGATGCGCCAGATTGGGCATTGAGGACAGCAGCCAAACGACCACCTGTACAACTTTCTGCAGTAGCGATAGTCATGCCCTGTTGAACGAGCAAACGTCCAACAAGAGATTCTAGCGAGATATCCTCGGTAGCAAGCAGATAGTCGCTAATAAGCGGAAGAAGAGTATCAATATATGATTGTATATCAATAGCTGTAGCTTCACCATAACTGCTCAAACGCAAGCGAATGACCCCATCCTTAGGCAAGTATGCTAGATGAAGAGCAGAAGGGAGAGTATTCTCCCAATCTTCTATGAGGATAGCGAGTTTAGATTCAGGAATTCCATGGACTAAAATTGTTTTGTGAACAATATCCATTGCCTTTAACCTTTCACCTATAACCTTTAATCTAATAAAAGGCAACACTTGCTCAATCATTGCTATCTTCATCTCATGAGGCACGCCCGGCATGGCAATTAGAAATTTTGAATTTTGTCCCTCGCCTTCAACCTTATTCTCAAACACCATAATTGGTGCACTACCTACTCTATTGGGCAATATGGTAGCAGATTGTGGCACCTGCCATTGAGTAGCTGTGAGGCGATTGAGAGCCTCGGGGCGATCCTTATATAATTCATGTATATGCGTACGCACATGAGGGTCTTCCACGAGTTGCGTGCCAAAGTATTCACACATAACATTCTTGGTTATGTCATCTTTAGTAGGCCCTAAACCACCAGTAGTTAGCACAATATCTACACGAGAGAAAGCTTCATCCAAAGCAGAAAGGATATGCTCACGATTATCGTGGACAGATGTAATCTGGTATAGCTCTATACCTTCTTCATTAAGGCGCTGAGCCATCCAAGCGGAGTTAGTGTCCACTACTTGACCTATGAGAAGTTCGTCACCTATCGTTATGATTTCTGCTTTCATACTCTGCCTTTAACCTATAATCTCTAAGCTTTAACCTGCTTCTTCCATTCTTCTGCTACAAGGCAGAGTTCATCATACCACTCTTGTCCGAAACGACGAATAAGCGGTTCTTTGAGAAACTGATAAATAGGCAGATGCAGTTTTTTACCTAACACGCGAGCACAATGGCAAATATCCCAACGATGATACTCCACCCCTATCATATCTCCTACTTGATTGAGACGAATAGGATATAGATGACAAGAGATTGGTTTCTTGAAATCAATCTTACCTGCATTATAAGCCTTTTCTATGAGACAATAGCACCAGCCATTGTGGTCCGTTCGGGCAAAGACACAGTCCTTATCATTGACAATAGAAGTAACCTTCTCGCCCGATGGATCGAGATAAGATAAACCCTGCGCTTCTACCACAGCTCGTGCCTCCTTGGTCATATCAGGGAGAATGATAGGGAGAATCTCTCGGATCTTAGTTTCCTCTTCCTCTGTCAACGGCGCACCAGCATCCCCTTCAATACAGCAACAACCACGGCATTTGTCTAAGTCACAACAGAAATCCTTCTCTAGAACATCCAAGCTGACTAATGTATTTTGAATCAAGAACATATATTTTGTGTTTAGTGAACGCCTTACGGGCTACTATTTAGTGTTTAGAGGATTCCTTCGAGGAAGATTTTTAGTCCGATGAGGATGAGAATCACACCGCCAAGGATATTAACATTCACACGCAAGCGAGTGCCGACCATATGACCAAGAATAAATCCCGTCATGGAGAAAACAAAACATGTAGCAGCGATCACTCCAATTGCTAGCCATAACACCTCTGGATGAGGAATAAAAATAACACCCGTAGCCAAAGTATCCATGGAAGTGGCAAAAGCCAAAGAGAGCAGTCCCAAAAATGAAAAATCCGCTAAATGGGCCTCATCGCTATCATCATGTAGCGAGTCATAAATCATCTTCCCACCAATAAATCCTAGCAAACCCAACGCAATCCATGGCGCAAAGCGTTCAAAGAACGAGGCAAACAGACTACCTGCAAAATATCCTATGAGCGGCATACCAGCATGAAACACGCCGAACAACAATGCCATTAGCATCGGTTTAACGTAGCGAGGAACATAGCCATGAGGCGATGTCAATCCCTTACATACCGATACAGCAAAGCAGTCCATCGCCAGACCTATCGCTAACAATATGATTGTAAAGATACTCATCGCTTTGTACGATAACGAGCCATTACTTTGCCTTTGGCAATATTGGTAAGTTTTGTTTTTACAAACTGACGACGAATAGGTGAGATACGATCGGTAAATACATGTCCCTCCAAATGATCATACTCGTGTTGGATAATACGAGCAGCAAAGCCATCGTATGTCTCTGTATGCTCAGTAAAATTTTCGTCCATATAGCGAATAGTGATGCTAGCTGGGCGAATCACATTCTCCGAAATTCCAGGTAATGATAAGCATCCCTCGGAGAATGTGTTATCCTCCTCGCTCTCCTCGATAATTTCAGGATTGATAAATACCTTCTTAAAGTCCTTACACTCAGGATAATCCTCTGCCAGTTCAGTTCCATCAACTATAAATAGCCGTATTGCTTTGCCTATTTGAGGGGCTGCCAGACCACAACCTTCTGCCACAGCCAAAGTCTCCCACATATCTGCGAGCAATTGCTGCAAATCCAATGATTCGGGAGTAATATCTTCTGTAGGCTTACGCAATACAGGCTGACCATATAAATATATTGGTAAAATCATCTTAATTCGTATTTTGTATGCGTGGTAATCCAGCTACTGCTCTGTATAGATATTCAACGAATACTATCCAAATAGCCTTCAAGGATGATACACGCAGCTAGTTTATCTACAACTGTTTTATCTTGGCGCTGCTTCTTCTTCATTCCACCTGCTATCATCGCCTGATGAGCTATTACCGAAGTAAAACGCTCATCATACTCTTTTAGCGGCATATTAGGGAATATTTTCTTGAAGCGATTAATAAATGGTTGTATATATTGCATCGACTCGGAATCTTCGCCATTCATCTGTCTAGGATGCCCTATCACCACCTCATCTACTTGCTCCTTAGAAAAATAATCCTTCAACCATTCTTCCAAGGTATGTGTCGGAATGGTAATAAGCGGATTAGCCGTTATCCGGAGCATGTCCGTAACGGCTAATCCTGTGCGTTTGCGTCCAAAATCAATTGCTAAGACGCGACCCATTATTCTCCCATAAGAGCTGAGTACTTATCATCCATACCAAGACGATAATAAATCTGACCCAAAGCTCTCTTAAAATCATAATTATCTGGTTTCAACTCATAAGCCTTCTCACAGTATGGCAAAGCATTCTTGAAGGCTTCTTCTGCCTTAAGCAACTCTTGCTCATAGGTTTGCTTATCCTCAATATATGTCGCCTTTTCTAGGATATCTTTGCCATAATCATGGTATGCAGCACCAAAAGAATATACAATATCTGCATTTTCTGGCTCAATATCGATTGCCGCTTGGAAGCAAGCAAATGCTGCTGGGAAATCCTTGAGATTGACGCTATACAATTGACCCTTAATCATGTGATACTGACCCACATTTGGCTCTCTATTGATTGCCATATCCAACATTTCTATCGCCTTTTCATTATTTCCTGATGAGATATACAAGTTTATCAGGTTTTGCATAAACCATGCATCTTCTGGATATTCATTAATTGCTGACATCAATGTTGCTACTGCATTTGCTGTATCTTGTTGCTCGATGTATATTTGATATAGATATTGATTTGCATAGATCAGTACACTGCGTTGAGCATTTTGCTTTGCTTTTTCTGTCTCAAAAAGTTTCAATACTTCGATAGCTTCATTATATAGATTTGCCTCATATGCATAGATACCCGCTTGACACATAAAAACATAATAAGTTGTATCACATACCAATTGCTCTCCATTATCAGTCATTACTGGCTTTTCTGGTATAGACAAATGCGCCTTACTATATTCATAAGCCAATGCAGGATCAGATTCTGACACTTCTGTACTTGCAACCAACAAGATTTGAGATTCAAAATACTCTTTCAATTTTGGAAGAATATTCTTTGGAGTACGGGTATCATATTTGGCTTTACCTTTCTTATCATAAGTAGGAACTTGTGACAACTCATATGCCTTATCCCAATACTTCACAGACTCTAGAATTGCATTAGCTGCAACCGTAACATTCATTTGTTTTCCAGTATATGGCTTGAATTTCTCTGCCTCATACTCTTTATAGCCTACATATCCTGCCACATACCATGTATTGGCTTGATCTTTAGTCTCATCATTTACCAATGCCTCTTCGATTGCAGAACGAGCACCTGCATAATCTGGAGTTTCTGCATCTGCCAAGTTACGAGCCTTGCTTACATTGCTTTTTTGTGCGAAGCAGCTTGCACCAATCAGCACAAGAGCTGCAAGAAAAATTGATTTTTTCATTTTATAAAAGGTTTTATTTGTTATTCTTCATTATTTTGATTTTCTTCAGCAGTAGCATCTGTATTTTCTACCACCTCTTCTGTCTCTTCTTTAGGTACGGTACATCCAAACATCAGCGTATCATTGCGCTTTTGCAACTCTATAAGTTTCACACCTTGTGTGGCACGACCCATCACACGGATAGTATCCATCGCCATACGGATGGCTGTACCCGATTTAGTAATCAGCATCAAATCTTGATCATCTGTAACTGCCTCAAGACCAATCAGATTACCTGTCTTATCTGTCAAGTTCATAGTCTTCACGCCCTTTCCGCCACGGTTAGTTACACGGTAGATTGGCTCACCATTCTCATCATCAAGATCAGTGCGTTTACCAAAGCCCTTCTCCGAAATCACAAGAACTGACTCCTTGCTTCCCTCCTCTACGCAAATCATGCCGATCACGCGATCTTGACCGTCTTCATCCAACTTGATTGCACGAACACCAGTTGCAGTACGACCCATTGGGCGAACGGTATCCTCTGGGAAGCGAACCACCTTACCATTGTATGATGCAACCAACATTTGGCTGTTGCCATCAGTCAATGTCACACGAATCAAACGATCATCTTCACGCAGACCTAGAGCGATAATACCATTTGCACGAGGACGACTATATGACTCCAATGTTGTCTTCTTCATCAGACCATTCTTCGTCGCAAAAATCAGATAATGATTTTGTACATATTCCTGATCATTCAGATTCTTCACATGAATAAACGCACAAACTTTATCGCCCTTTTGAATATTAATCATATTCTGCAATGCGCGACCCTTAGATTGGCGGTTACCCTCTGGTATCTCATAAACTTTTATCCAGAACAATCGGCCTTGCTCGGTGAAGAACATCATAGTTGAGTGCATATTCGCTTGGTGAACATACTCAATAAAGTCCTCATCACGAGCTGCACTTGCCTTCGCACCTACACCACCACGACCTTGTTGACGGAAATCTGCCAACGGAGTACGCTTGATATAACCCAAGTGAGAGATTGTGATCACCATATCATCATCGGCATACATATCCTCTGGATTAAACTCTGTAGCCATCTTGATAATACGAGTACGACGCTCGTCTGCATATTTATCCTTAATCTCAACTAACTCATTTTCAATCACTTCATAACGCATCACTTCGCTTGCAAGAAGTGCATTCAGATGTTGAATCAGAGCTTGCAACTCTTCGTATTCCTTCTTCAATTCTACAATCTTCAAACCTGTCAATTGCGACAAGCGCATATCAACAATAGCCTTCGATTGCAAATTGTCCAAACCAAAACGCTCTTCCAAATTCGTCTGAGCATCTGCTGGAGTACGACTTGCACGAATAATCTTAACAACCTCGTCAATATTATCAACTGCAATGATCAAACCTTCCAAAATATGCGCACGCTCCTCAGCCTTCTTCAATTCATACTTAGTGCGACGAACCACCACCTCCATACGGTGTTCTATAAAGTTCGCCACCATATCGTGAAGATTCAACAGTTGAGGACGACCCTTCACCAAGGCAATACTATTCACAGAGAAACTAGACTGCAGCGCTGTATATTTGTAGAGTTTATTCAACACCACTTGCGCATTTGCATCGCGTTTAATCTCCACTATAATACGAACATCACTCTTGGATTGGTCGCTAATACCCGAAATACCCTCAATCTTCTTATCATTAACTAGATCTGCGATATTCTTCACCAAGTCGGACTTCACTACACCATATGGCAACTCGCAAATCACAATACGCTCGCGACCATTATCCTCGGTCTCAATCTCTGCCTTTGAACGAATGATAATGCGTCCACGACCCGTCTCATACGCGTCGCGTACACCTTGATAACCATATATAGTACCACCTGTTGGAAAATCTGGCGCCTTAATATGCTCCATCAGCTCTGCCACAGTAATTGGCTCCACCTCCGCATTCTCCACGCGTGCTACTGCATTCTTGACATATGCCACACAACCGTCAATCACTTCGCCCAAGTTATGCGTTGGCATATTCGTCGCCATACCTACAGCAATACCACTCGCACCATTTACCAACAAGTTTGGGAAACGACATGGCAACACTACAGGCTCGCGCAACGAGTCATCAAAGTTCAATTGCATATCGACGGTATCTTTCTCAATATCGCGAAGCATCTCCTCTGCCAATCTCGAGAGGCGTGCCTCCGTATAACGCATCGCAGCTGCGCCATCGCCGTCCACCGAACCAAAGTTACCTTGTCCATCCACCAACACACTACGCATATTCCATGGCTGGGCCATACGAACCAATGTACCATAGATACTACTATCGCCGTGAGGGTGATACTTACCCATTACCTCACCCACGATACGCGCAGACTTCTTAGTTGGCTTATCGCTGGTATTACCCAACTCATGCATTCCATACAATACACGGCGGTGTACTGGCTTAAAACCGTCGCGCACATCTGGCAAAGCTCGTGCTACAATCACACTCATCGAGTAGTCGATGTACGAGCTTCGCATTTCCTCGTCAATCTTTACAGGAATAATTCTGTCGTTGTCAATCATATTATTTTTAGTTATTTTTATTCTACTCTATTAACGCCGTTATCGTTCGTCGCCTTATGGCGACAAAGGTACTACTTTTTTTTCATTCCACCAAATTTTTTACGCTATTTTTTGCGTTTTTGTGCTTTTTTCTCAATTTTTGTGAATATACCGATTTTTTACCCTCATGCCCTTAAATCGCAAATTTACTACTTTTACGCCTATCTACCATCACCTTACACATAACCGCGCACGCGCGCACACCACACGCGAAACCACTACCCTACACCATCCTAAACGTACACAAAGCGATCGTTTGAGCGCTAGCGAAATAAGAACACTACACAACACTACACAAAACTACACAACACTACACAACACTACACAATCTTACACTTAGTGATTACTTAGTGATTAGTTAGTTATTACTTAGTTATTACTTAGTTATTCAGCAAACCTTACTTATATTTTGAAATAAAATTTCAACAAATCTCATTTCTCGCTTTGTCAAGTCATAATTTTTCACTACCTTTGCAGGCGATAATAACAAAAGAATGCCAGAGATACTCCTGCATTACATATGGCAGAAGCGCATTTGGGCGGGTTTTTCGCAGTACACTACTGATGGGAAACCCATTGAGATTGTGTCTGTAGGGCAGCACAACATCCATGCTGGACCAGATTTCACAAATGTACACATTCGCATTGATGGACAAGACTGGGTCGGCAATATTGAGATACATATCAATGCTTCCGATTGGTACAAACACCACCATCACACCAATCCTGCATATGATTCCACCATTTTGCATGTGGTAGCCAAAGCCGACAAAGAAGTCTTTAACTCGCGTGGAGAATCTATTCCTCAATGCCAACTACAATATCCACACAATAGGGATTACATCACGGAACTTCTCTTGCATGGAGCACCAGAAGATATACCTTGTCACAAGCAACTAGCTATAGAACCTGCACTACTTACCGAAAATTGGAAAACGATATTACTACAAAAGCGACTAGAAGCTAAACGAGAATCTATTGCTAAACTGCTCAACATCACCCAACAAAGTTGGACGCACGCGTTCTACATTACACTTGCACACAACTTTGGCTTTCACACCAATGGCCTACCATTTGAGATGCTTGCCCTACAAACTCCCTTATCTTGTATACTCAAACATCGTAACAGTCTCTTCCAAATCACGGCCATCCTACTCGGACAATCAGGATTGCTCAACCCTTCAACCCTGCTAACCGACGAACATACTGCACTATGGCATGAGTATTGCTTCCTGCAAAAGAAGTTCTCACTCACCCCCTTACTTGCTAGCCAATGGAAGAAAGCAAAAATGCGCCCACAATCCGCACCTGAAGTGCGAATACGCCAATTTGCACATCTACTCTACCAATCGGAGCACCTATTCTCACAACTCATGGATGCAACCACCATCAAAGATATGGTAGATATACTTACATTGAAATACTCAGACGATACTACATACTCTCGTGTACAACGCCCGTTGCCATTAGGAAGAAAATCTATAGAGATATTGCTAATAAATACCGTTATCCCATACAAATTTGCCTACACGCATGGCAATATCCATGAAGCTATCAATTGCCTACAAAACATCAAAAAAGAAGACAACACCATCATTCGACAATGGGAAATGCTCGGACAAGAGGTTCATTCCGCGGCAGATACACAAGCGTTAATACACCTCTACCAAAACTACTGCCAACCTCACCTATGCTTTAATTGCCAAATCGGACATCAAGTATTTAGTTACAAGCAGCTAGAGTTATTTTGACAATAGAAACAACAACAATTAATTTATATAATCATGAAAAAAATCCTATTATCCATCATGGTATTAGCGGGCTTAGTAGCTTGCAATACCACAGAAAAGGTGGCGGTAGCAGATCGCAATGCCGACACACAAAATCCAATCATGCCTATCCTCTACACAGGTGATGTGCAGCAAATCTACTTGACGGATTATTTGCCACAAGTAGAAGATTGGAACACACTCAAGTTCTATACCGATCCTAGTTATCAAGTAGTGGGTATGGAGAATGGTATTATAAGCTTGATGGGCGATTATACCCTATCTGTTCTTACAGTGCAAGATCAAGCAACCGGTATCTTGTATGATATACCTATCGTTCCAAAATCTAGTTACGAAGTAGGATTGGTGACTAAATCGTATACTGATTCTACCATTACGATTGGTGTGCTTAACGAATATGAGCATCTACAATTCCGTGTTTTTTGGCAAGATCAAAAAGCTGAAGAGTACGTAGAATATGGTCAATACGATCCAGAAGCTACCATCACCATCGAAAAAGCTTGGCGCGAAAGCAAAGGCCGTACCTTCATCCGCGTATTTGCTTTGGGTGATGGCAAAAACCTCAACGATTTGCTTATTCCATTGGAAAATGGCAAAGTGCTTGCTGATGCAGCCCAACTCACTCGTCATGATGACCAAGCACAAGTACTCTACTCCTTGATGATCGACCGTTTCCACAACGGAAACAAGAAAAACGACTGGAAAATGAATAGCCCAGAGGTTCTTGACATCGTAGATTACCAAGGTGGCGACATCGCTGGTATCACTCAAAAAATCAAAGATGGTTTCTTCAACGATCTTGGCATCACCACCATCTGGATTTCTCCTATCACCCAAAACCCTTGGGATGCATGGGGCATGAACAAATTCCCTAATGGCAACAAATACGATAACACCAAAGCATATACCAAATTCTCTGGTTATCACGGCTATTGGCCTATTTTCGCAACTGAAGTAGAAAAACGCTTCACCACAGAAGAAGAACTCCACGAGATGTTGGCTGTAGCTCACGCTCACGGATTGAATGTGATCCTTGATTATGTAGCTAACCACATGCACATCAACTCTCCTACCCTCCAAGAGCACCCTGATTGGCACACAGATAGTATCTTGCCTGATGGTCGTCGCAACTTCGAATTATGGGATGAGGCTCGTCTCACCACTTGGTTTGATGTACATATCCCTACCCTTGACCTTGAGCGCCCTGAAGTGTGTGCTCCTATGACGGACTCCGCCCTCGTATGGCTTGAGAAATTTGACTTCGATGGCTTCCGCCACGATGCTTGCAAACACATTCCACTTAACTATTGGCGCGAACTCGGAGCAAAGATGAAACAACGCTACCCTAACCGCCATATCTGGATGATTGGCGAGACTTATGGCGACACCAAACTCATCGGCTCATATGTGAAGAGCGGCCTATTGAACTCACAATTTGATTTCAACATCTACCATACCGCTATTGATGTGTTTGGCAAACCAAACCAATCACTCAAGAGCATCAACAAGACTATCCTTGAATCTCTTGCTGCATATGGTTCACACCACACTATGGGTAACATCTCTGGCAACCACGACAAATGCCGTTTCATCTCTTTGGCTGGTGGCGCGGTTAGTTGGAACGAAAGCGACAAAGCTGCTGGTTGGGAGCGCCATATTGGCGTAACGGCTGACGGCGATGCTGCCCGCGAAGAAGCAGCATACAAAGCGGCTATGCTCCTTGAAGTAATCAACCTCACTATCCCTGGTGTTCCATGTATCTACCAAGGTGATGAATACGCAGAAGCTGGTGGTAATGACCCTGACAACCGTCACATGATGAAGTTCAACGGACTAACCGACCGTCAACAACAATTCCGCGACGAAGTACAAAAACTTGTACAACTGCGTCGCAACTCATTGCCTCTCATCTATGGCGAGTACATCCCTGTGACCGTTACTGACAAACTCCTTGTTTTCGATCGCACATACATGGGACAAACCGTACGCGTAACCATCGATTTGGATAAACTCGAATATTCAATTCAATAATTTTATAAAACTTTTTAAAACATGAAAAAACTTTTTATTGCTGCACTTGCACTACTCGCATTGGTATCATGTGCACCTAAACAACAATGCAATGCTGTCCATACCAAATGGGCTTATGACGCAACTATCTACGAGCTCAACACTCGTCAAGCAACTGAGGAAGGTACTTTTGCTGCTGCTGAGGCTCTCCTTCCTGAGATCAAAGAAAGTGGTGTAGATATCATCTGGATCATGCCTATCCAACAAATTGGTGTCCTAGAGCGCAAAGGTACTTTGGGTAGTTACTACGCTATTACCGACTATTGCAAATTCAATCCTGAGTTCGGTACACGAGCTGACTTCGAGTCTTTCCTCGCAAAAGCACACGAATTGGGGTTGAAGGTGATTCTCGACTGGGTAGCTAACCACACTGCTCCTGATAGCGAGTGGACCAAAAACGATGGCTGGCACTACAGCGATAGCCTTGGCAACCTTATGGTACAATACGACTGGACCGATATCTCTAAGCTCAACTACGACAACCAAGACATGCGTGCTGCTATGAAGCAAGCCATGCATTGGTGGATGGATACAATTGGTATCGATGGTTTCCGTTGCGATGTGGCTGGCGAGGTTCCTACTGATTTCTGGAACGATGTTATGGCTGAGATTCGTGTAAAGCACCCAGATATGTTCACCCTTGCTGAAGATGAGGCAGAGGCTCAAGATCTCACTGAGAGTGCATTTGACATGTACTATGGTTGGGAACTCCACCACCTCATGAATGGCGTTGCTCAAGGCAAAAAGACTGTAGAAGACCTATGGGGTTATTTTGCTAAAGTAGACACCACTATCCGCAAAGAGGCTATCCGTATGAACTTTACATCTAACCATGACGAGAACTCTTGGAATGGTACCGAGTTTGAGCGCATGGGCGATGCGACAGACCTCTTCGCTGCATTCACTTACGTTGTTCCTGGTATGCCTATGATCTACACCGGACAAATGAGCGGCAACCACCATCGCCTTGAGTTCTTCGAAAAAGATGTTATCGACCGAGTAGAGAACGCACCACAAAAAGCATTGTACAAAGGCCTCAACGACTTGCGTGCTAACAACCCTGCATTGTGGAGCAACGAGAAAGGTGCTGATATGGTTCGTCTCAACGCTGACAATGATAAGGTATTCGCATGCGTGCGCACAAAGTCTTGTCCAAAACATGGCGACAATACCGTTATCGCAATCATGAACATGTCTGCTGAGCCACAAACTGTTACTCTTGACCTCACCAACCTTGAGGGCGAATACAACTGCTTGTGCGGTAAGACTATGACTGTAGAGGCTAATCAAACTATAGAACTTACTCCTTGGAAATATATTATCTTAACTAAGTAATAAGTTTATAGAATAAAGAAAAAGGGTGTGTCGTGATGACACACCCTTTTTTGTTAATATATTTCCACATATTCAATTGGTTCCTCATGACTATTTTCTAAGGGCTCCGCTCGGAATGTTACGCGATCAAAATCAATGGTGTGCATATCAATGCATCTGATCGTACTATTGTACATCGTGCGATAGTACAAGCACCTATTTTTCAGATCAGTAGCGATTATTATCTGCGTCGCACTTGGCATATTAGGTACCAACTTCGAATCGCTAAATTGTATGCCAACAGGAATATCAAAATTGTTCAGCAAATGAAACGCCTGGACCACAGCATGCTCTGGTTTCTCCAATCGTGGAGCAGTACTTTGGAAGAAAGCTGCACGCACAAAGCGCGAAGGAGGAGTCATGTCACCAGGCAGTCCATGCAAACCACTGCCACCACCAAAAGCCTTTAAATCCAGCGAACCTATCTCACGCTGATGAATTGACCCGGATGCTAAGTTCACATAATTGTTTAGATTGGTCAAATGCCATGTAAACTCTGGGGAATTGGTCAGTACGCCCAACGGATTCTCGTGTACCATCACTTGCTGGTTAACAATCTCCACTACCACTTGCCTACCCGACGACTCAGTCACTCGCCAATGTACAGTAGAAGCACGAGGATCAATACCTACCACGCGAATAGTTGGCATCAAGGCTATCATCTCATCAATGGTAGCGCAGATACTAAGTACCCATGCCACAAACTGCATATCGCTCACACACATCGACTTATCTGCTTCCTTATACGGCATATATTCGCCGTAATCAGGAAAATAGAACAATCCTGCAGCTAAACCAGCCTCATTGATTCCTTCCATTATAAACTCATCGTTTTCCACGGCAATGCCTACATAGCCATATTCGGCAACAAAAGTTTTACCTTTACGTGTACCATCTGGCAGCCATGAACGCTGTTTTTGTCCACGAGGGACCACCACATACATTGCATCTAATGGCTCAGTAGCCCATTCAATCGTACGAGCGGTAACAATACTACTGTCGATACTTTGCAGGGTAATACCCGTGCATGCATGAGATGATTCTAAACTCATCACACCGGTCATCATCATGACCCATAGAAATACTTTTTTCATAGTTGTAGGTTTTAATAGTTATAAGTTGATATATTCATTTTTAGCTCTGTTGCCTACCGCAAACACTTGAGCTACTGCTTCGCCTTGCAAAACTATACTACCACCTATCACATAGTTAGAGTCTGATAGTTCGCCAGTATCGGATTCCATGTGCTTGGTTGTCTTCATACATTCATATTTTCCATTTACAATATACTCGCTCATCACCAAATCAGTAGATTCCAACAAAACCGCATCAGCAGGAACCTCATCGCCTACTCCTAAAACAATCACGTCACCTACGACTATTTCCAAGCGTGGTATTAGCATAGTGGTTCCATCGCGTACTACTCGTACTAATGCTTGATCTCTTACTGCATCAATTCGCTCATTCTTTCTCTGCTGCATTCGCCTAGATAGCAAGCGAACACTTGCGTAAATAAGTACAATTAGCGCTACTGAAGTCAACAGCCCTAGACAAGCTAACAATGCTATCCATAACTCATAGGGAATATTTCCCGTCAACAAATCCAGCAATGGAATAAGAAAGAGCATCACCATAGTAGCAATCAGTACGCCTCTTACAAACCACAAAGACATACGCTGCTGCGAGTTATCAGCACTCTCCACCTCTATGGTGGAATGCGATAGGGTGTTAGCACCAAAATAATTGCGATTTTCTACTACTTGCAAAGTAGTCAATCCATTGTAAATGTGTCTCATAGTTTTTTTGTTTAAATTAGTTAATTAGGTTTAATGGCACGAGCCGTTTTCAAAATTTGCTGCAAAAGTACTGCAACGGCTATACATGCACAAAAAACAACAATATTGTTATTTTCGACACCCACATATTATGCCGTAAAATAACAATATTGCTAATCCATCGTTACTTAACTACTACTCAACTATTACTCAATCGCTTCCACAATGGAAAATCAGTAAACAGACAGTCACTTCCCCCTTGACGAATCTTTACAAAACATGGGTTAATAGCGATTCGATACATGCTCTTATCTGCTGAATCCTTGGGATAATAGTAGTCCATATCTTGCGTATCTATCTGATTCTCAATTAATGTTCGTATTCGCGCAATATACCCGCGAATATTTGGTACATCTTCTATATACGATCGTTCGCATGTGATTGGCGCATCACGAAATAAATTACATATTGCTCTATATGCCTTACCAAGGCGTAAAATATCTTTCTCAAATAATGGATGATGTTGTCCTGCCTTGATCAAACCACCATAATGCGTACAATAGGTCTGATGCAATATAAATACATATGTAGCTAATTGCGTCGCACTCATCGCTATCTCCACTCCACGCATCCAAATGCGACGAGCAGGAATGTCTATAATGATCTGGTTATCTTCACCATTAGTATGATGACGTACTAGAAAATCAAATAATTGCTTATAGAAACCATGGTAACGAAATAATTTCTTACCTCTTTTAGGACGATGATACTCAGGCTCAGTGATCAAATTCTCATAGCAATCTACAAACCTACGAACTTCATTAAAAACGCTATTAGGTTCATCATCTAGACGAATCGTTAGCATGTTTACACAACATCGTTCCCTTTGCGAAGGTGTAGTTGGAGGTAAAAGCGAGACACCCACATTAATCAGCAAAGATGGTTCAATGGTATAGAAGAAATCCTTTTTACTGCTTGTAGCTACATAATCGCGTGTATAACTTTCTGTTGTAAAAAGCGTCAATCGTGCATATAGATTATCCAGCATCTCAGCAGATAATCTAGGATTCATATAACGCAATATATCAAAGAGATACGACGAATCCATTTCGCGGAAAGTCTGCGACAGCTTAGGGATGTAAATAAACTCAAAGTTCCACAATTGCAATAGATTAGCTATCGTATCATAGTTTGCCAAGATCTCCTCATTGATAAGAGGCATATAGTCGCTTTCTAAGTAGATAACGTACTTATCATCGGTTCTATAGCCTTTAGCTTCTGCTGTGAAAAGCGCATACTTATCCTCTCTATCATTCAAACATACAGAAGTTGCATATAGTAGCAATGCTTCGCGAGCGACACAACCATAGCCCGAAGTGGCAGCTGATTGCATAATCTTATATAGGTGCTGTTGCTCATCTACAGACATATGTTTAAGATACGAAATCGCATCTTCTAGTGTAAGCTGCTGTGACTCAAATAGTTCATCCGAAGATATATCAAATGTACGAATAATCTTGTTATATGCAGCAATCTCCTCGTGGCAAATCACTTCATCCGATTTGATGAGATCCGAAATCAATCGCGAAATAGCTATTCGCTGCTTGTGTCGCATGGCATGTACAATTTATAGGTTAATTTTGCCGCAAAAGTAGTACAAAAATTGCATATACGCAAATATAATGTATATTTTAATGAAAATTTAATTAATTATGTAATAAATATAAAACCACAAGGAGCTAGCAGTAAGCTAGCTCCTTGTTAGTAACATTTGGTTTATAATTAATTTAATCCCAAGTTCCATCATTATTAGGAATATCCTCTAACTCAGAATCTGCATCATGATCTATCAGTTCCTTTGCAAGACGAACAGCACAGCCATGCATCATTTTTCGTGCAACATCTGGGGAAGTCCAATTTACACGTGTGACCATAGTCTTGTCTTTTGCAGATGTACGATAATAACCGGTCTTCGGTGATGTTTCATAAAAACTTGCTCCTTCTCGGTAACCCGTTGCAGGTAAAAAGGCTACCCCCTCTTTCTCAAGTAGTTTCCAATCTGCAAAAGATAATTTATTAGAATTATAATGACCTTGTCCTAGTACTAATGATATCCCTCGTGGATTTGTCCAATTATCAGGTAAGATAAATACACCATATATATCATCTATCGTTGCCAATCCAAATAGTGCTTTATCATCTTTTTTACGCTTATGAATTATATAGTCCCATTCGTCAGCAGATAGTGTATGCCATGTATTAGGAACATCTACACCTATTGTATTTACCGCCCAATCAATAAAAGCGCCATCATACCCCAAATTATCAATAGAAGTTATAGCACCGAAATTAGTGGCTGACGTGCTCCATCCATATAAGTCCACCCAACCGTTGTAGGTATCGGACAGGTTTTCATTGGCCTTACCAAGTGATATTGTTTGGTCTGGAGCAAAGCGCCAAATCTTTCTACTTGGCATATATTGCAAGTTTCCAGGAGCAAAACTTACTTGCTTAGTTGCACTAACTGAGAATACTCCCACTCCCGTATAGGCAGCCATAGGTGCAACATCCTTAGTTGGCATAACCATAGACTGAGCAGCCACGAACTTTGCAGCACTTACCTTGGAGAAACCAGTTATATACTTATCTTCCTTATCAAAGACATCTACCACAAAACCTCTCGTCCATTCCCCAGCAGGAACCACAAAATAGAACGATGTTGGATTGCTACTATTGAGAACAACATCCGTACAATCAAGAGTATAGAATTTGCCAGTAGCAGTATTGGTTAGGACAATCGTACCGAGTGTTTGTGTACCCGTTAGTTGCAATACTAGAACAGAATTGTCTGCTGACATCACAAATCCTTCATTTACAGTGCCAGGGGTCTTGGTGCTCATCTTGACCAGACCATTCGCAAAACCATTTTCTACATAAGTTTGGTTATCCAATACTGTCTCATCATATTCCACAGGATATACTGCTGTATATTCACGACCAGCAGCTGGCATTTCTCCTTCAAATGAGGCAACTTTTGTACCAGCACCCTTAGTTATGGTAAATACAGATTCTTTACCATCTACATTGACTAAAATTTGATCTTTTTCATTCCAAGTTAGTTCTATTTTGGAACCATTATCTTTACCCGATACTTTGTGTTTACCAGGCATATTGGATGGTTCATCACCTGCTACTCTGGCGGTGATGGTAACTAGTTGTTTCTCCGCAAAAGGAGTTTCTACTTCTAATTGATTTTGTTCATCGGGCGTACATGCTGCTAACAGTAGTAGTGCGAATAAAAATGTAGTTATCTTCTTCATTATATTTAAATTTAAATGTCTAGTGTATATTTTCTATGACCACTCTCCAGGTTTTGGTTCAATACCTTCAATAGCTCCGCCACCAGTTGATACACATATAATATTTGTTTCCACTTGGATATAGGTGGTATATGGTGATTGATATTCTTTTTTCATTAGTTTAAGTATTTGTTATTGATAATCTTATTTTTAGTTGTTGTGCTGATTTAATCATTATTTACCAACTTCCATCTGTATATGTTATCTTATTTAAGTCTGCATCAGCATCATAATCTTTCAACTCTTTTGCGAGACGGACGGCACAACCATAATGGGAATCTCGACCAGATATAAATAAACCACTCACATTAAAACTAAATGAACGACTACTAGAGGTTACTCGATAAAATCCTACTTCATGAGAACCCCAATTCACCCCTGTACGAAGGCCTGTCACAGGCAAGAAGATGGCTCCTTCTTGTTCAAGCATTTTCCATTCGGCACGAGTAAAAATGTTAGTAGAAAACCCATTATTATCGCCATTACCAGCAACAAATTCTATATTTCTTGGAATTGACAAATAATTATTAGGTAAAATAATAGTTCCTTTCATACCATCCACTGTAGCTAGTCCATTTAAATTTTTAGCATTATCACGCTTTGTTAACATATAATCCCATTCTATTTCAGATAATGTATGCCATGTATTAGGGATATCTGCACCAATTATATTTATTCCCCAATCAACGAAATCACCAGAATAATTACTTACATATGGAGAATTGATCGCGCCAAAATTGTTCGATACTACACTATATCCAAACAAGTCGACCCAACCATTGTAGGTATCGGATAAATTTTTGTTGTACTCACCAATAATCGTGGTTTGATCTGGTGCAAAACGCCAAACCTTTCTACTTGGCATATACTGCAAGTTTCCAGGAGCAAAACTTACTTGCTTAGTTGCACTAACAGAGAATACGCCAACTCCTGTATAAGCAGTCATAGGAGTAATCTCCTTAACTGGCATAATCATAGACTCTGCAGCAACGAAGTTAGCTGTACTCTTTTTGGTAAAACATGCAATATACTCATCTTCCTCATCAAAAACATCCACTACAAATCCTTTTTTCCATTCTCCTGCAGGAACTACAATATAGAAGGATGTAGGATCTGTACTATTGAGTTCTACACCTGTACAATCTAGAGTATAGAATTTTTGAGTAGCTGTATTAGTTAGTACAATAGCGCCAAGTTTATGTGTACCTGTCAATTGCAATACTAGCACAGAATTATCTGCAGACATCACAAATCCTTCATCTACTGTACCTGGAGTCTTGGTGCTCATCTTGATGAGACCATTGGCAAAACCATCTTCTACATAGGTTTGATTATCTAAGACAGTTTCATCATACTCAACCGGATATACAGCTGTATAGCTAGTACCTGCAGCTGGCATTTCACCTGTAAATGAAGCCTTGTTAGTACCAACACCATCAGTAATAGTAAAAACAGATTCCTTACCATCCACATTGATTAAAATTTGATCCTTTTCATTCCATGTGAGTTCGATGGCAGAACCATCATCTTTACCCGAAACTTTGTGTTTACCAGGCAAATTGGCAGGACTGCTAGAAGCTACTCTAGCGGAGATGGTAACAATCTGTTTCTCAGCGAAAGGAGTCGCTAATTGCGTTTGATCATCAGACGTACATGCTACTAACAGTAGTAGTGCGAGTAGAAATGTAGATATCTTTTTCATTATATTTAAAGTTAAATATGTTTACTAATGTTTAATTACAATATTCAAAATACTCTTGAAGTTCTTTATACTTTTAAGTATTTGATACTGTTTATCTTAGTTCAATTTCCGCTCCTTGAAAAATTTAAAGCCGAAAATCGTGCAAAGTTACTACTTTTTTTTGATATAAGCAAGCAATTATCTACCCCCCCCCGTTTTTTAACAATTTTTAACATGCAATACTAAGAAAAGGCTATTAAAAGAAGAGTTAATAAAGAATAAAGGACAAAAAAAACTATAATCGATAAAAGTTGCCTAAACATAGACTAATCACTAAGTAATAACTAACTAATCACTAACTAATCACTAAGCAATGATAGAGAATCGGCTAAAAAAGATTTAAGAGAAAAAGTATAACATAGTAGAAAAGAAAAAAGGTGTGTCAAATAGACACACCTTTTTTGGTTAGTATTTACTAATAGTTTACACCATCAATGCACCTACGAGTGCCAAAATAGCATAGAACTCTGGGAGCGCAGCGTAGATCATGGTGTTGGTTTGTACATCGTGACCAGCAGCGATACCTGCGATACCGTTAGCACAAACTTGACCTTGACGGATAGCAGAAAGCAAGCAAACTAAACCTACTGCGATACCTACTGCAAAAAGTTTGAAACCATCAACTGCAAAATCTTTGCCCATCCACATCAAGAATGCTACGAAACCGTACAAACCTTGAGTAGCAGGAAGAGCAGACAAGATCATGTAGCTACTACCTTTTTCTTTGTTCTTCTTCAACGCACCCTCAGCAGCATTACCTGCGATTGTGGTACCGTAAGCAGAACCTACACCAGCGAGACCTAACATCAAGCCCCAGCCGAGATAACCTAAAAGTTCATTCATAATTGTTTTAATTTTATTTTTGTTATTAATATTGATTCGGGATTCGGGAGTCTAGATTTGGATTCGGGAATCGAGACTCCTTATTTTCTTTTTATTTCTTAAATGGTTTATACAAAGTACCCTTACCTTCGTAACCTGCGTTCTTAAAGTACTCTACGAAACTCAAACGCAATGGGTGAACAAACGCACCAAGCGCAGACATCGCCAAGTTCAACACGTGACCTAATATCAAAATCAGCACGAATGGCAACCATTGCCAGGTTGCACCTTCGGTAGTGCCACCCATCACCATCAAGCCAAGGTTGTTGAACGCTGCACCCAACATACCACCTGCCAAACCAAGGGCATACAGACGGATATATGAGAGCACGTCGCCTAAGATACCAGTAGCCATATTGTAGGTATCCCACAAACCAGCACCGATGTTAATCAATGGGTTACGACCTGGGGTGTTGAAGATATAGATAGCCAAAGCAGATACTGTACCCACAGCGATAATCGCCCATTTGAATACTTCTGCAGGTAATACGGTCATGCCGAGGATAGCCACCAACAAACCGCCTACGATGAGCAATGTCCAACCCCAAGTAGCGATATTCTCCTTGAAGCCAAATTGCTTGGTATAGCAGATAGCCTTCACTACCATCGCCAAACAGATATGGAACACACCAATGCAGAGTGCCAATACCATTTGAATATCGTAGCCCATCACCTCGCCTTTGATCATTACTGATTTCAGCGCTTGAGGTACCCATTCTGCTTGATAGAGGTCAATACCCATGAAAGTTCCAAGGAAGAAACCTACCACAGTAGTACCGACACCCAATACGGTAATGATAGGTCCAAGGCCGTCAAACATCTCGATATTGAGTTTCTTCTTAGCTATGAGTACACCGATGATCATGAGTAAGATACCATAACCGCAGTCACCCATACACATGGCGAAGAACAAGAGGAAGAATGGTGCCAACACAGGTGTAGGATCAAACTCACCATAGTTAGGCCAACCATACATACCTGTCAGACTCTCAAAGAGTTGTGTAAACTTGTTATTGCGCAGTTTGATAGGCGTATTGTCCTCTGCGGTTGGGTCTTCGGCTTGATAGTAAACCTCTTGTTTATCCAATACAGCATCCAATGCGGCTACTTGATCAATTGGGCAGAAGCCTTCAAGGATCTTCAGACTGCCGTCAGCCTCTGAGTCTGTATTGAGCGTAACGCGTTTCCAATCGATCTGCTCTTGCAATTGCTTGAGTTCCTCCTCCAGAGCAGGGATATTCTCCTTTGCCCAAAGTTCGATGTTTGCGTTTTGCGCTACGAGGAGACCATTCAAACCCTCTACATCCTTCTGTAGGTCAGCAGCAGACTTTGCATTGAGGTATTGCTCTTGACTGCCTTCTGGTGCTTCGTTCTCGTTGTTCACTTGTACAAAGTACACCATAGCCCCTTGCTCAGCTACCACGATACCCCATTCCTCTTGGAAGAGTTTCTTAGGGCAAGTAAAGTAGCGCAGGGTGTAACCAGCCTGCTTGAGTTGCTCCATGCGCTCAGCAGAGAATTCACCCCAGATAGCCATCTTGTCGGCTTCTTTTTGGGTAGCTGCGATGCGTTGTTCGAGCGTAGCTTTCTCTTGCAGCAATTGATCAGGAGCACCTTGTGCAATGAGTTTGCGAGCGTTGTCTGCCTTAGCGAGCAGTTCTTGCAAGTGTGCATCATCTGCCATGCCAGCGGCTTTTTCGGTCACATGCACTACGCCCAAATCGCGCAGTTGTTCGAGGAAGGCCTCGTACTCACGATGGAACACCAAGAAGGTGTATTTCTTCATTTGCGTAATCATGCTTGTGCCCCCTTTCCTTCTTTCTTAGCCAACTCCTCTGCCATACGTGCCTCAGCTTCGCGCTTTGACTTAACAATCTTTTGCGATGACTTGCTGAGGTTCTCCTCGTCTTCCATAAATCGTTTAATCTTACGGATAGCATCTTGGAAACCAGGTATTTGCACTTTCTCGAAGAGGTTCACCTTTTGGGTAGTTTTCTTGCGAGCATAGTCCAGCAGTTCCACCTTGCGGCGCACAAACTCCTGGCGAATACCTACGTCGGCAATGGCTTT
>JAZSGL010000030.1:0-2445 GCA_045532735.1 Paludibacteraceae bacterium
GGCTACTTGCTCATTGAAAGCTGAAGGTGTAGGTAACGACGAGCTCGCTACCGTGAATGGCAAACTCGCACAGGTCGTTAAGATCATGGGCGATGATGTGACTCTCCAAGTGTTTGAGGGTACCGAGGGTATCCCAACCAATGCGGAAGTAGTATTTTTGGGCAAAGCTCCATCACTCAAAGTAAGCGAGCAATTGGCTGGTCGCTTCTTCAACGCATATGGTGATCCTATTGATGGTGGACCTGCTATCGAGGGTACTGAAGTAGAGATCGGTGGTCCAAGTGTGAACCCAGTTCGCCGTAAACAACCATCTGAGCTCATCGCTACTGGTATCGCAGGTATCGACCTCAACAATACCTTGGTGTCAGGACAAAAGATTCCATTCTTCGCTGACCCAGACCAACCATACAACCAAGTGATGGCTAACGTGGCTCTCCGTGCTGAGGCAGATAAGATTATCTTGGGTGGTATGGGATTGACCAACGACGACTATCTCTACTTCAAGAACGTGTTCTCTAACGCAGGTGTATTGGACCGCATCGTGTCTTTCGTAAATACCACTGAGAACCCACCAGTAGAGCGTCTGTTGATTCCAGATATGGCATTGTGCGCAGCTGAGTACTTCGCTGTACAAAAGCACGAGAAAGTGTTGGTGCTCCTCACCGACATGACCCTCTACGCTGACGCACTCGCAATTGTGTCAAACCGTATGGACCAAATTCCTTCTAAGGACTCTATGCCAGGTTCACTCTATTCTGACCTTGCTAAGATCTATGAGAAAGCGGTTCAATTCCCAGAGGAAGCAGGTCGTGGTTCTATCACAATTATCGCGGTGACAACCCTTTCTGGTGGCGATATTACTCACGCTATTCCAGATAACACTGGTTATATCACCGAGGGTCAGTTGTATCTCCGTCGTGACAGTGATATCGGTAAGGTTATCGTCGATCCATTCCGTTCACTTTCTCGTTTGAAACAATTGGTAGCTGGTAAGAAGACACGCGAAGATCACCCACAAGTGATGAATGCTGCTGTTCGCCTTTATGCCGACGCTGCAAACGCAAAAACCAAGCAAGAGAACGGTTTCGACCTCACTGACTACGATGAGCGCTGCCTCGAGTTTGCTAAGGCATATTCTACACAGATCTTGGCTATCGACGTGAACATCAACACTACACAGATGTTGGATGTGTCATGGAACTTGTTCGGCAAGTACTTTAAGCCAGAAGAGGCAAACATCAAACAAGAACTTGTAAATAAGTATTGGCCTAAGAACTAATAATGAGTAAAAAACTACTATTCATATTATCAGTTATTTGCTCAATTTGGATGGGGTGTGAACCTCAATATGGTGAGATAACAAAGCAGTCCCACGGAAACATTGAGTATACGGCTATCTCTTGTAATTTTCCTCTAGAAATTCAATTTTCTAAGAATGCGACAGAGATTGTGACTGTACTACATGAGGAGTTACAACAATCCATGATATTATCATGTGTTGATGGATGCTTAGATATTTCTATGGACAAGTTATACAACAAGTCATGGGAAGTTACTCCTCGAATCATCATGCCCATTCCATCAGAACTAAATTTGATACAAGGATATGCTTCTTTAGTGATAGATACTGACACAACCATATCAACTTCAAAATTGAATATGAATGTGGCAGGTAATTCTAAAATAAAAATGATATTAGATGCAGATTCCTTGAAAATTGAATCATTGGGTTATGGCACTGTATTTGAATTGCAGGGCGATGCGAAAGCAGTAAAAATAGAATCTAACTCACTTGTAATGAATGCATTGTCGATGACAAGTAAAACTTATGAGTGTGATATTTATGATTCACAACTTGATATTCAATGTTCTGATACATTGCGAATAAATAATATGAATAATAGTACATTACGCTATAAAGGAAATTGTGAAGTACTACAAAATAATGTATGGAGTAGTACCATCCAACAGATAGATTAAAAGAAAATGGCTATTAATTATCAATTTAACAAAACATCGTTGCAGGCTTTGGAGAAAGACCTCAAGATGCGCCAAAGAACTTTGCCTACGCTGCAAAGCAAAGAGTCGGCTCTCCGACTGGAAGTGAAGCGTGCAAAGGACGAGATAAAGGCGCTTGACGAAGAGGTGGATCGTCGTATCAAAGACTACGATCAGATGTTAGCACTTTGGGGCGAGTTTGACACCAGCCTCATCCATGTGGACGATGTGCGCATGACGATCAAGAAGATCGCAGGTGTACGCGTACCTGTATTGGAGGAGGTAGTGTACTCAACCAAGGAGTTTAGCATCTTCTCTTCTCCTAAATGGTTTGCAGACGGTTTCAACCAACTCAAAGCCATTGCCGACGTAGGTATTCGCCAGGAGTTTGTGCGCCGCAAGGTGGAACTGCTGGACTATGCTCGCAAGAAAACTACCCAAAAGGTG
>JAZSGL010000066.1:0-32200 GCA_045532735.1 Paludibacteraceae bacterium
CCTCTTGATAGTCTGCTGGCTCCACTGTGAGCGTGATAACCGCGGTGAGGTCTGTGATTTCTGTTTGATTAAATTGCATAATTGTATATTGTTATTTAGTTTTTATTCGCACGGTTTCTTTCTAATTCATCGAGGGTAATCTTGCGGATACGCATATAGTTTGGTGTCACCTCTACATACTCATCCTCCTTGATATACTCTAGCGCCTCTTCGAGCGAGAAGATCACAGGTGGTGGCAATACCGCCTTGTCATCTGCGGATTTTGAACGCATATTGGTCAATTTCTTCGACTTAGTCACATTAATCACGATGTCGCCCTCTTTTGAGCTCTCGCCTACTACCTGACCGGCATACACCTCGTCTTGTGGCGAGATGAAGAATCGTCCACGGTCTTGCAGTTTATCAAGCGCGTATGCGTATGCAGTACCACTCTCCATGGCGATGAGCGAACCATTGTTGCGTTTCACGATCTCACCTTTGTATGGTTGGAACTCCAAGAAACGGTGTGCCATGATTGCTTCACCTGCTGACACGTTCAGCACATAGGTACGCATACCGATAATACCGCGGCTAGGAATCACAAACTCCAGCTGCACACGGTCGTTGATCATCTCCATGCGGGTCATCTCGCCCTTGTGGGTAGACACATACTCAATAATCTTACCCGAGCACTCCTCTGGGGTGTTCACGGTCAGTTGCTCCACAGGCTCACACTTCACACCATCAATCTCCTTGATGATGACTTGTGGCTGACCTACTTGCAACTCATATCCCTCACGACGCATGGTCTCTACCAATACGCTCAGGTGCAATACACCACGTCCAAACACATTCCACGATGTCTCGTCTGTACCACGCTCTACACGGAGGGCGAGGTTCTTCTCAAGCTCCTTGTTCAAGCGGTCTTGGATATGGCGCGATGTCACAAACTTACCGTCCTTTCCGAAGAATGGCGAGTCGTTGATGGTGAACACCATCGACATCGTTGGCTCGTCAATTGCAATTGGATCAAGTGCCTCTGGGTTCTCAAAATCGCAAATCGTATCGCCGATCTCAAAGCCCTCAATACCGATGAGTGCGCAGATATCGCCTGATTTTACTTCCTCCACTTTCATGCGGCCCATGCCCGAGAAGGTGTGTAGCTCTTTGATCTTGCATCTCACTTTGCTGCCGTCTTTCTTTGCGAGGGTCACGTTCTGACCGTTCTTCAAGGCACCACGGTGTACGCGTCCCACAGCGATACGACCCAAGTAAGGGCTGTAATCCAAGCTGGTGATGAGCATCTGTGGTGTACCGTCCAACATCTCTGGTGCAGGCACATGCTCGATAATGGTGTCCATCAATGCGGTGAGGTCGGTCGTTGGCTTGTGCCAATCGGTGGACATCCAGCCGTTCTTGGCTGAACCATAGATAGTTTGGAAATCCAATTGCTCCTCGGTTGCGTCGAGGTTGAGCATGAGGTCAAACACTTCCTCTTGCACCTCGTCTGGACGGCAGTTGAGTTTATCTACTTTGTTGATGACTACGATAGGTTTGAGATTGAGTTCCAACGCTTTTTGCAACACGAAGCGAGTCTGTGGCATAGGGCCTTCGAAGGCATCCACCAACAGCAGCACACCGTCTGCCATGTTCAGCACGCGCTCCACCTCGCCGCCAAAGTCGGCGTGGCCCGGAGTGTCAATCACATTGATCTTGCAGCCCTTGTATTCAATGGCTACGTTCTTCGCCAAGATGGTGATACCGCGCTCGCGCTCGAGTTCGTTGTTGTCGAGGATGAGCTCGCCTTTCTGCTCGTTCTCACGAAAGAGGTTGGCGGTGTACAACATCTTGTCAACCAGGGTGGTTTTGCCGTGGTCAACGTGTGCGATGATAGCTATATTTCTGATGTTTTGCATATTACTGATTTGTTCTTTCCGCGCTTCACAATGCACGCTCTCGTACGCGCACATAACGCCAAAATATAAAAAGCTTGCAAAATTACTGCTTTTTTACCACATATGCAAGGATTTTTGTGGAATTTATTATTTTTCTTGAAAAAAACTACGGAATTTGCACATTTGCAAAAAAAGCAGTAATTTTGTAGCGGAATTATAAATCAACACTTATATGAGAGAGTTTTTTGGATCATTCGACATCTGGCAAGTATTGTCGTCGTTTATCTTTCTTTTTGCTATCATTGACCCACTAGGCAATATTCCCGTGACGCTTAACATGCAACGCAAGGGAGTGAAAATCAATGCTCTAAAAGTTTGCATTGCCACCATTGTCATTCTGCTTGCGTTCTTATTCGCAGGAGAATGGGTTCTGAAATTGTTTGGTGTTAAAATCGAGTATTTCGCTATTGCCGGTGGATTTGTCATCTTATTAATGGCATTAGAGATGGTTTTGGATGTAACTATCTTCAAGAATGAGGGACTAGACGGATCCGGCAGTATCGTGCCATTGGCATTCCCGATGTATGCAGGTCCTGGTGCTTTTACTGCTCTACTATCCATTACTGCGGAATATAACATCATTAACCTCGTCATCTCTGTAGCACTCAATACGGTGATGCTTTATGCAGTCCTAAAAGGTACCAACTGGCTCAACAAATACCTCGGACAAACTTCATTATATATTCTCCGTAAGTTCTTTGGTATCATCGTATTAGCTATCGCTTGTAAATTGATGTTTGCTAATCTTGCAACTGTATTTCTTGGACAATGAAACATTTTCTAGTATATCCTTTGCTGCTAGCAGGACTCCTCATGAGTTGCCAACATACACCCATCTTCACCATTGATGGCGTCATAGCCAATGCCGAGGAAGAGACACTATACTTAGAGCATACTGCCTTGCTCAAGACCACAGTAATCGACTCTTGTATCCTTTCCGCTAAAGGAGATTTCTCTTTCAGCGCTCCCGCGCCTCAATATCCTGACTTCTACCGCTTACGCATTAGCAACAATTCGCTAACATTAGCGGTTGATTCCACCGAAACTATCACCATCAATACGACACGCGATAGTTTGGCTTCCACGCTCGCTATCGCTGGCAGCACCAACACACTCGCTATTGCCCAACTACGCTCACTCGCTCGCATTCATTCACGCGAAGATCTCCGAGAGCACGCTAAGCAACTCATCGTAGCTAACCCTCGTTCGTTGGCAGCATACTATGCAGTGTTCTTCAAACAAAATGGAGAATATATTTGGAATATGTACGACCCCTCAGATCGACGCATGTACCAAGCTGTCGCTACCTCCTTCCACATATGGATGCCCGACTATGAACGCACCACAGCGCTTTACGCACAGGTCAGTAGCGCACTCAAAGCCGAACGAGAGATTCAGCAGCAAATCGCGGTCCGTCAGATCATTGATAATGCTGAAAATGCCTTACTTGATATTGCGCTCAAAGATGACAATAACATCACCCAATCTCTTTCTGACCTTAGGGGCAAAGTAATTGTGCTGGATTTCTCGGCCATTGAGATGGAGCAAAGCAAAGGGTATATTTTTGAACTTCGCGAATTATACAACAATTACCACAATCGCGGACTAGCCATCTATTCCGTATCACTCGACCGTAACCGATTGCTATGGGAAGATGGGGTAGTAAATCTCCCGTGGACCAATGTATATGCGGGCGAGCACGCTATAGAAGTACTAACACGCTACAACGTACAATCCTTGCCAACCCTCTTCCTACTCGACCGCAAAGGCAATGTGCAAGGACGATACTCCGATTTCAAACAACTTGACGCTGACATCCGAAAATATCTCTAAGCTTGCCCTCGAACTAGGCTTTGATGCCTGCGGCATCGCTCCAGTTCGTCGGTTAGATAACGATGCGCAGTTTATGGATAACTGGATTGCGCAAGGGTTGCACGGGGAGATGAACTATCTTGAACGCAACCGCGACAAACGATACGATCCATCCCTGCTAGTTACTGGAGCACAAACCATAGTGGTATGCCTTCTACACTTTGACAAGTCAGGCAGAGACTACCACCGAACGGTAAAATCATTATTCTATAAACTAGAAGCTAGACTAAAAGAGGAGTTTGGAGACGACATCGTCTCTTCCACCCATCAACATATTTTTTGCGACTCAGCCCCCATACTTGAACGCCGATGGTGTGTCGAAGCAGGACTAGGATTTATTGGCAAAAATCACCAACTCATCCACCCCACCCTCGGTAGTCTTGTCCACCCAGGAGAGATTATTATCAACAAAGTAGTACCAATATCCAATTGCCAATCGCCAATCGCCCAGCTATGCGCCGATTGTAGCCTCTGCTTAGATGCTTGCCCAACAGGTGCATTGAGAAACAATGTGTGGGATACTACCCAATGCATCGCCTATACCACCCACCATTGCCTCGAATGTCAATTGATTTGTCCATTTAACTTATAACTCATCACTCATAGTTCATCACTCACATGAAAGATCTCAAACTTGGCATCGCCTCGGATCACGCAGGCTTCGCACTCAAACAAACTGTTATCGCTTGGCTCACCGAGCAAGGCATTCAAGTCACCGACTATGGCTGTCCTTCTACCGACAGTTGCGACTATCCTGACTTCGCCCACCCTATGGCAGATTCCGTAGAAAACGGCACCAACGACATGGGCATCGCCATCTGCTCTACTGGTAACGGCATCACTATGACTTGCAACCACCACCAAAGCATACGCGCTGCACTCTGCTGGGACGAACCACTCGCTCGCCTCGCTCGTCAGCACAACAATGCCAACATCATCGGATTGCCTGCTAATTACATCTCTGCAGATAAAGCTATCGAGCTCATCAAAATCTTCCTAACCACCGAGTTTGAAGGTGGCCGTCACGAGCGTCGTGTCAACAAGATTCCTTGCTAGTCGAATCTCCAACCAGCTGCGCTGTTGGCTTAGCTACGCACTATCACTCTTTGGGATAGTGCGTGTGCGTCATTTGCCTACCTTCGTCAGTGTTGAACCCGCCAATTTCTGCCAACTTCGCTGCCCCGAGTGTCCAGTCGGCACCGCCTCTCGCCTCTCGCCTCATAACCCAACCGCCAATAGCCAATCGCCAATAGTCAATCGCCTAATGACGATGGAACTCTTCCATCGTATCCTTGACAATGTCAAGGAACACGCCCATACCATGCAGTTCTATTTTCAGGGCGAACCCTTGCTCAATAAGCAACTGCCCGAGATGATAGCCATGGCACACCAAGTAGGACTATACACCATCGTCTCCACCAATGCCCAAGCGCTCAACCGCAGCACAGCAGAAGCCCTCGTCAAGAGCGGACTCAACCGCATCATCGTTTCCATAGATGGTTTCTCCGAGGAGTCTTATGCGGCATATCGCGTAGGTGGCAGTTTGCACAAAGCACTTGAGGGATTGCAACATCTGGCGAATGCCAAAGCGGAATTACATAGCCGTATCCGTATCGAATTGCAAGTCCTTCGCCTCCGCACCAACGAGCACGAGTGGGATTGGATCAAAAAAAACTACAAGTCGTTAGGCGCCACACATCTAGTCTTCAAAACAGCTCAACTCTATAATTTTGAGCACGGTCATCCACTGATGCCAACCGACGAGCGCTACTCCCGCTACCGAAAAACAGCCAATGGTACCTATATTCATAAATCCTCTCACCTTTCGCCTCTCACCTTATCGCCTCATCGCCAGCGGGGTCCCCGAAAAATCTGCCGATTTTTGGGGTGCTCTATCGCCTTACAGCCTTGCCTCCGCCTTTGGTCTGGCTGTGTCATCACCACCTCTGGCGACGTCCTACCTTGCTGCTACGACAAGGATCATCGCCACGCCTTGGGAAATATCACCACCCACTCTCTCTCGGAGATCTTCCACTCCAACAAGGGCAACACTCTCCGCAAGCACATATTAAAGGGCAATCTCCCCGAAATGTGCAAAAACTGCAACCACTAACTCCTCCCTTCACATATGAATCTCTTAGAGGTTACGGGTTCATGACGGGTTCATACCATACTTTCCCTATATCTACTATGATATTACTATGTGATTACTATATGATTACTATGTAATTCATATCCCTTGCTTATCCTAACACCACCCTTTGATCCGATATGAGTGATACGAATCTTCAACAAGTTTGCTCCTAGAATCACTAGTACGGCTAGTGCCACTACCTTCTATCCGTACATTTCCATGTGCGCAAACTGCGATTTCTGCGAAAATATAGCGTGGGTATTTTGGGTAAATAGGGTATTTTGGGTATTTCTCATTTACCCTATATACCCTAAAAACCCTAAATACTATCTCTTTATTTTTTCTTCTCCAATCAAACGACCAATCCGCATAACCAATTCTTTTTCATTTGATTATGCGGATTCGCCTTATCACATGATAACCTTTTCGCATTACTCCCACGGACTTTCTGCGAACACATTCTCAGCCCTCCTCAAAAGTCCGCAGAAACTTATCACTCATCACTTATAGTTCATCGCTAGTTTAACCCTTTCTTCCTGAAAATCAATACTCCATTTTTATTTACGCAGCATGGCGGAAGTGGCGCTTGTGACGGAAACTTCTCCGTCATTCCGCCATTTCCGCCACCTGTACATTTCTTACTCAGAAAAAGGTGTTTTTTTTTGCTCAAATACTTGCGTATATGCTTTTTTTGTTGTACCTTTGCACCCGAAATGGTGGTTTATGTACCACCAAACAAGGTGTTTTTTTACACATTAATGATAAGAAGTTATGGCAAATACTAAATTAGAAACGGTATTAACACAGTGGCAAAATCTGCAACCATTAGCAGAAATTGATCGTGATAGATTGAGTCGTCGATTTACTATTGACTTTAACTACAATAGTAATCATATCGAAGGAAATACACTCACCTATGGTCAAACGGAGTTGCTGTTGCTCTTTGGAAAAATAGTAGGTGAAGCCAACTTCCGCGACTGCGAAGAGATGAAAGCAAGCAATGTGGGATTGCAAATGATGTTGGTAGAATCCTCCGATAAGCAGCTTCCACTTACGCAAAACTTCATTCGCACTCTTCATCGAACATTGCTTCGAGAGGATTATACGGTTTATCGTATGTTACCTGGAGGCGTACAAACGAGCTATGTGATTCATGCTGGACAGTACAAGACACGCCCAAATAGTGTGATCACTCGCTATGGTGATCGATTTGAGTATGCTTCTCCTGAAGAAACACCTGCATTGATGGCAGATCTTGTAGATTGGTACAATCATGCAGAGCAAGAAGGCAAATTATCACCTATTGATTTAGCGATATTGTTTCACTATCGATATATTCGTATTCACCCATTTGAGGATGGCAATGGTCGTATTGCCCGACTGATGGTCAATTACATTCTTTCGCGCCATGGCTATCCGATGATTGTTGTACGCAGTCGTCTAAAACAAGATTATTTAGAAGCATTGCATCGTGCGGATTTGATTGTAGGTTCCACCCCTGCAGATGGTGCGCATGCTTCACTAAAGGATATACGCCCATTCCATAAGTATATGGTAAATTTAATTTGCCACGAGATAGAAAATGATGTACTGTTTGTAACGGAAAAAAGTCAAGATGTATGGTGGTATGATGGTGAGCGAATCGCTTTCCGCACGCCAAGTTATGGGAAAATTTTACAAGAATTACGCAGAGAACCTAAAGCGACATTGGCTTACTTACAAGAAGAAATCGGTATAAATCGTTCTGCATTGCAAAAGTTGTTACAAACCTTGCTAGATAAACATTATGTAGAGCGAGATACCGATGGCTCATGGCGAGTGTTTATTACGCCGTCCATATAAGGATTGCCATTGCAAATTTCTCTACAATACCTCAAAAAATATACTTAAACGCAAGCCGTTATTTTTTGCAAAAGATATTCCAGCACTCTTAGGGCTATTATCCTTTCCATATTCTTAGGCACATGCACAAAGATGGCTCGTTGATGCAGATGCAGCGCTTCGTAATATACGCAGTTGCAGACGTACAATCCTGCGGAATTAGATACTTGTACGGGCTGTACATTATGTGTACAAAACCTCTCTAATTCCCTGATAGGCAATGGTGTTTGTAGTGCGAGTGGTTGATCAGCGTAAATGGTTTCTTCGCTCGGGATATAGCCTTCATTATCGCCTTTTGTGCTGTCCATCATGTTGATAGCAAAGCGCTCCAGACGGATATTTTCGCCCGCAGGACATTGCCCAAGCATAATAACTAAATCAGGGGAATAGGCTGCTATGGTCTCGCGCAATACGATAGGTGCGCGCTTGAAACTCACTGGCAAACACACTTTCTCTATTGCCCAATCCGCAATGGAATCAGGCAATAGAGAAAGAATAGATTGTGTGATATTTGTCTCCGCCCCACCAAAAGGCTCAAAGGCGGTTAGTAATAGCGTCATTGTTCTTAATAGCCGTTATAACCAATGTCTTTTGTTTTAAGAGCAGGTACATCTGGGTTATCGCAATGATTGATATGTTGGTTAATAATCTGTGCAAACTCTTGTGCAATCTGTATGGCACGCATATCCCAGCAAGTCACACTCCATGCTATGCGAAGCGCAACGGCATTGACCTTGTTGTTAAGATGTCTTGCAAAATAGTTCTTTGCCGCATTAGTATGATAACGCTGGCAATCGGATTGCAAGTCATACTTCGTTTCAAGCAACTGTTGGAATTCTTTGTACAAAGCATCAAAAGTAGATATATCATTGAGAGTTATATTAGGATCATCGTATGTTTCATCCCCTTTCTTAGCTCCATATGTAAAATGGAATTGCGTAGGATAAGTAGGTTCTTGAGAACCGCTTGCAGGCATAAGTGAGAAGATCCAAGAATCACTACTATTGGCTAGACGATTCATATCGTCCATAAATTCTTGATTGTGGAGATAATTCTTTTCTGGGCTATAAGTGTAGAAGGATTGGTATGGACGTGTCACTCCTAACTCTTTAGAGATGTAGTTGAATCCTCCGATTAATGCTACATAATAGCTCCACCATCCCATGACAGGATCTACCGTATTACTTGGTGAGAATATCGTAATCTTGCTACCGCGGTCAATGCATAGACCGTAAGGGGTATTAAGTGGAAAGAGCTCAACTGCTAATTTATCTTGAGGATGTTCATCTGCAGGTTGAGTAACGGACAGGTTAATGAGTCTAAAGTGGTCATCATTGTTAATGGCATCCAAAATTTCGTCTTCTTTGAGTCCGAGTCTTGCTTGTATTTCAGTGACAGACACATATTTAGGTGCTATTTGGAAACCAGTTGGACGGTCCAACTTACGTTCAAATGCTAGATATAATTTTTTTGCCCAAGTTTCAGTTTTCTCCTTCTTCTCATCTTTCTCCATCACCTCGGTGAAGGCGGAGCCAATCAATCCGGCAGGCACGGCGAAGATAGCAATACCTAATATACCAATGATACATGCGATAATGCGTCCTGTGAATGTGATAGGTGGTGTGTCAGCAAAGCCACCTGGGTCACCGATATATTGTGCAAATGCCCAGATAACAGATGTCCAACCATTATCGTACACATCAGGTTGTGCCTCGTGCTCTACGAAGAAGAGTACAAAAGACAAGATGAGCGTCACAATAGCCAAGAACTGAAGCGACACCTTCATCTCATTTGTCTTCGAGCGAAAAGCTCGTGATAGGATGCTAAATGCCTTCATATAGCGGAAGATACGCAGCAGACGAGCGATACGCAATGCTTTGAGTGCCACATATGGGATAGGCATAAAGAAGTGCAGGTAGAACGGATAAGTAGATAGGATATCAATCAATCCATAGAAAGAGAAGCAGTAACGCACGCGTCCCCAGAAGCCTTTGTATTTAGGGTCCAATTGGTCGGCATTCCAGATACGCAAACTCACCTCTATAGTAAAGAAAGCGGTTGTGAGATAGTCAATAACAGTCAGCCATGTACCATATCGCTCTACGATACTATCGTAAGTAGAAAGAAAGACTTCGATGGTGGATAGAAGAATAAAACCGATGATGGCATAGTCCACATAGTTATGCCATTGTTTGGTGTGCAAGTTGTCGTCAAAGACGCGATTAAGTTCTTGCTTGAATGTAAGTAGTTTTGAATTCATATTTTATAGTGATTAGTTTCTTATGGATTTATCAGCCATGCTACGCCAAGTCCCACATTAGAATACATGGCTGGATTTTGGCAATTGATAGATGCATACACATCCAGTTGTACGCGATGATGAGGCATATAGGTAAAGCCGGCATCTAAGTTCCAATCGGCTTCGGTGTGGCTATTGAGGCGAGTGAAGTAGTTGTAACTCTCCACAAATGCTCCCCATTGGTCATTAATGGTAAAGCCGAGGCACAATGCGAGGAAGGTGCTGGGTGTTGCATCTACGCCATTCCATTCTGCGCCAAGATTATAGCATAGGTTCAGCCAATCGGTCACATCGTTCTCAAAGAGCAGATATAGACTTGGAGCTACATGCGAGCTCTGATATGCCTCTTTGGTGATAGGTATGGCGATATTCGCCAAGAAACTGATTTTAGGTACGGCTTTCCAACCGTCAAAAACTCGAATCTTGGTACCCAATATCAAGGGCTCTACCTGATATTGCCATTTTGTGTCGGAATACAATGTTCCATCATACTCCAAGCGTAACTCCGCAAAGGGTGCTACACCAAAGCGAAACATGGTAGTAGGTAATGTGAACGAGTGTTGACGAGCAGCATAATCCCATTGGAAGCCCGTCTCCCATTGAATAGTTTTGAACGGCAATACTCCCACGCCAGTCGCCATGCCTGGGCGATCCGCCGCCACAGATAGTGGCTCTGCGTTCTCGACATCCTGCGCTTGCAAGCATAGTGTGGCGAAAGTAAGGAATAATAAAAGTGAAATTCTCTTCATAATTTTATTTCTTTGTAAGCCAGCGGAAACCCAATCCCGCTGAACTAGATAGTTATTGATGCTTGCTAATTACGTACTATTGAATGGGGTAATTAATATCATAAAACGTTTTTTTGATATTTCTAAGTTCTTTTTAATCTATTACCCTTTCCGACAGAGCATACTCGCCCTATGCGTATCATTATTTTATCATCTTGCAGAATATCTATTGGCATTGATTGGTCAAAAGTAGTTACATAGAGTTATGCTTTAGAATTTTACAAGTTTCAGTTCCACAAACCATTTTTCTAAATAGAGATAAATTTATCTTTATAATTTTGAAAAATTCCTATCCAAGCTAAATTATCACTTTTATTCCACACGTCGTTAATTTTATCTGCACTATCTGGTGACCATGTCAAGAACACCAAGTAATCATGAGACTTTAATGTGAATTTCCTAGCAACTTGATCTGGACCTTTGAAGTAATGGTCAATTTTCTCATTTTTCCATGAATGTACCAACAAGTTTTCTACATATTTTGGATTATCATGAACAGCATCTTCTTCTGGAATCTCTGTGATGTTTTCTATAACCAAAATAGGTGTCGGAGATTTGGGCAATTTGGACACTGCCTCCAACCAACCTATAGCATCATATTTTCTTAAAGTTTTGCAATCAAGCACATGTATAGGACGCCCTGCATGCTTTTTGAGTGGCTCCCACATTGGCTCTTCTGCTTGAGATATGATTTGTTGTACATCTGTTACAAATTCATGTCCAACTTCTACTCCGTGCGCTCCTGTGCCACACAGCATGAAATCCCAGAACTCTTCGTTCGCTTTATACATTTGTGGTGTTTGTTTGACATCGTTTATCAAAATGTCTTCATCATCTTAGATACTCATAATGGTTTTATTTTTTTAGTTTTACTTTTGGCTTTTCGGGGTTCTCTGTATTTATATTTTATTATTCAATGTCTTTATTCGGTTAAAGAACTTCTCTTGCATCTCATAATATAAAATATCATTTATATTAGAAAAAGTGTGTAGTTTCAACGCCTCAAAGAAGTATATAAAATTGACATCATTTTCAAATACACATCGGAATGTTTGTAGAAAATGATACAAGTCACTATATTTGATAATTCTCCAATTCTTACAATTCTTATCATTTAGTTTAGGGATGTTATAGTCAGGAGCAAGGATGTATGCTTTAATTATTTTATTCTTATCCTTGTTATCGTCTTCGCTATTCACCTCTGTTTTCCATTTTGCATAATCCCAATAGCGATTCAGTTGATCAAATTGGCCATCATCTTTTTTCTTATCGCTATCAATGGTGTTAATATCTGATTTGATTTTATTTTCTATCATAATAAGAGTTTTATTATCTCTTATACACAAATCTATACGCCCACTAGTCTGTCTATCATAATCTTTATTGTTTGTTTTTGCTTCTTCCTCTCGAGCAACTTGAAAATGTGAGTCTAACTTTGTGCCGATATAATCCTCTCCATCATATAATTGAGCAAAGAAAGTTGCCCATAATTTCCTGTATGCATCTTGTTGCATAAAATAAGCTAATGCATTAGAAAAACTATTTTCACTATATTGGATTTGACAAATATCAAAGATTGATGCTTTATGTACGAGCTGGTTAACGATATTCTTTTTATCTACTTTTGAAACTGGTTCCCATATGTCACTTTTTGCTTTTTCATTCTTAGGAAGAGTGCTGAATACTTTTTGCAATAATGCAGTGTAATCATCTTCGTCCGTTTCTTTGTAAATATATTGCTTAAGTGATGTTTTGGCTTGCTTCTTGTCAATATACACATTGGTTTCACAGATTGAGTCTTCGTTGGTACCAAAGTGAATAAATAAGGGCTGATTCGATTTTCTACGCCAAACCATTTCTGCTTTATATGTAATGAACACATTTTGATAACCTGATCCATCAAAAATATCCAAGATATTTTCTCCTGCATAGGTAATGTTTTCATTTTCAATAAACTTTTGCTGATGCTCCAAAATTTCCCACATTTTCTTATCAGCTACGCTAGCATCTGGATCAAAAACATCAGTCAAACCTGTTGCAGCGCCAACTACTTCGTGTATACCTTTGCTATGATACTTCACAAGCAACATGTAGCCTATTTTACCTTTGTGACATTTTGCGAAATTTCCATGCGAATTCAGGTATAAATAGAAATTATCATTATCTGCACGATACATGTTAATTACCTCATGTCCTAGATTAGATGAAAGATATTCGCCTGCATACATACGATTAAGTACTATACCTTCTTTTGGCTGTGCGACACATTTATTTTGTTCCATTATAGCGATTAATTAATTTTGAAAAATGCAAAACAGATAATATTAATAAATCTGATTCTATAGTATTTTATCTCCATCGGTACAACGGATAGAATAGGCACCAATGCCATAACTCCAATCCGTTCCCAGTGTCACTTGTTTCCATTGTTTTATAGTACCCTTATAACGGATTGCAGTAAGAGAAGAACAATTGAAGAAAGCGTATCTTCGAATGCTTGTCACGCTATCAGGGATTGTTATAGAAGTTAAAGAAGAGCAACCTTCGAAAGCCTCCACTCCAATACTTGTGATAGAACTGGAAATAGTGATTGTAGTGAGACAAGAACACCCTCTGAATGCTCTTTCTCCTATCCTCGCAACACCTTTCCCAATAGTGATGGCGGTAAGAGTAGAGCATCTATCAAAAGCATAGCTTCCAATACTTGTAACGCTATTGGGGATAGAGGTAGATTGGCAACCAACAATAAGGATATTGGTAGCAGTTTCAATAATCGCATTGCATTCTTTTCGACTATCATATACCGGATTATTCTTATCTACTACAATATCGGTGAGAGAAGAGCAACCTGCAAAAGCAACATTTCCAATACCTATAACGCTAGCAGGAATAGTGAGGGAAGTTAGGGACTTACAATCAGAGAAAGCACTTTTCCCTATATTCGTTACTGTGTTTGGGATAGCGATATCGGTGAGAGAAGAGCAACAATAGAAAGCAAAATCTCCAATACTTGTAACGTTTTCAGGAATAGAGATAGTTTTTAGAGAGTCACAATGGTAGAAAGCACTCTCTCCAATACTTGTAACGCTACTAGGGATGATAGTGTTTTGACAGCCGCAGATAAGAGTATTAGTGGCAGTTTCAATAATCGCATTGCATTCTTCTCGACTATCATATATCGTATTATTCATATCTACTGCGATAGTAGTGATAGAAGAACAGCCTCCAAAAGCCCCTTCTCCAATACTTGTTACGCTATTGGGGATTGTCACAGAGGTTAGGGAGGAGCAACCTCTGAAAGCACTATCTCCTATATTTATGACGCTATTAGGAATGATTATAGAGGTTAAAGAAGAGCAATTTATGAAAGCTAACTTTCCAATAGTTGTGACACTATCGGGGATTTCTATGGAGGTAAGGGATTCACAACGAGCGAAAGCCAACTCTCCAATACTTATGGTAGCATTCGGGATGCTGATGGAAGTCAGAGCTGAGCATTCTGAGAATATCTCATCTTCTATTCTAGTGATGCTGTTAGGGATAGTGATGGTAATAAGAGAAGAACACTTTTTGAAACCGAACCTTCCAATAGTTGTGACACTATCGGGGATTGTTATGGAGGTGAGAGATTTACAACTATTGAAAGCAGATACCCCTATAGTCGTTACACTATTTGGAATCGTTATGGAGGTAAGAGACTTATACTCATAGAAAGCCTTCTCTCCAATCTTCTTGACAATATATGTAACACCTTCAAAATCAACAGATAATGGGATTTCTATTTTTATTAGACAATCGGAGGACGCTCCAACAACCATAGCCACTTGATTGTGCATCAATAATCTAAAACGAAGATCGTTTATTTCGACTTCTTGTGTTGGATTTGAGGTCAAAGCACTGCAACGCGAGAAAGCATCCCGTCCAATACTCGTCACACTATCGGGAATAACAATGGAGGTAAGAGATTTGCAATCAGCGAAAGCCCAATCTCCAATACTCGTCACCCTATTTGGGATAATAATGGAGGTTAGGGAAGAGCAACTATCGAAAGCTAAATATCCAATACTCGTTACGCTGTCAGGAATAATTATAGATGTTAAAGATTTGCAATATTGGAAAGCACCCTCTCCAATACTAGTAACGCTATTAGGAATTGTAATAGCGGTAAGAGAAGAGCAACCAGAGAAAGCACTATTTCCTATACTAGCCACGCTGTTAGGAATAATTATAGATGTTAAAGATTTACAACATTCGAAAGCGTAGTTTCCAATACTCGTTACGCTGTCAGGTATAGTAATGGCAGTTAGTGAAGAGCAATAACGCAAAGCATAATCTCCTATACTAGTCACGCTGTTAGGAATAATTATAGATGTTAAAGATTTACAACATTCGAAAGCTCTCTCTCCAATACTAGTAACGCTATGGGGAATATTCGTATTTTGACAGCCGCAGATAAGAGTATTAGTGGCAGTTTCAATAATTGCATTGCATTCTTCGCGACTATCATATATCGTATTATTCATATCTACTGCGATAGTGGCGATAGAAGAACAGTCTCTAAAAGCACCCTTTCCAATATTTATAACGTTATCAGGAATAGTAAGAGAAGTTAAAGAAGAGCAACCACAGAAAGCATCGTCTCTAATGCTCGTCACGCTATTAGGAATGATTATAGAGGTTAAAGAAGAACAATTGTAGAAAGCACACCTTCCTATGCATGTCACGCTATTAGGAATTGTCAAAGAGGCTAAAGAATCGCACCCATAGAAAGCATCATCTCCAATGCTTGTGACTTTATACGATATTTTTTTATTAACTACTACATCTGGAATAACGATATTACCAGAATAATAGTCTTTCTTTTCAATAACCTCCGCAGTTAAGGTGCTCTCATCAAGGCGGTACTTGATGTCTTTGATTATCTTCTCTAACATAAGTGCAAATATATCTAAATGTTATTTTTCAAATGCTTCTTTTTGTAATACTAACTTTAGAGCCAGCAGGAATGGACTCCTGCTGGCTTTAAATTCAACTTAAAGTTTTATCACTTCAAAATCATTTGCTACTGTATTAATATAAACTTCTACTCCATATCGTTCTTTGATGGCTCTTTTAACTTGATAACTATCTATAGAAGATGAAGTATTTACAAATTCAAAACTCATGCCTTTTCCAATAATAGTTTTTAATCCAGAACGAATGTCACGCTTCGCAATTAATCTAAATGAATGTGCCATAATTCTCTACAGTTACCTATACACTGCAAGGTTTTTAAAGTGAATAGTGTGTGTTTAATTTTTATTATAAACGCGTTCTCGAGTTCTGATCACTCTTTCTCGGTCTATACTCAAAGTAGTTACTTGTAGTCTTTCAATTCCTTTCGTCTGTCTACGATGGATTTTTTCCATTCTTCACTAATGGAAGTATTGCCTTCCATGTTCAATGGATAATAGCCAATGGCAATAGCCATCATTTCAAAACAATCAATCAATTCACGATCATCTTCGCAAAACTCCATCCATTCGTAATAACACTTTTGGAGTTCATCGCTAATGCGCTCCTCTGTGCATATTTCACCCTTGAGCGACAGTACGGCTCGCAGCGTCTCACGCAATGTCGATTGTTTGATAGGACCTCGAATATGTTGTCCAAAGCGTTTGCGCCCGTTGGTGCTCTTCCCAAAATAGAGTGCGTAGTATATGGTATAGCCAATCTCCTTTTTCTTAAGGCGGGAATACATATATTTCATGTCTATATCTTCGGGATGCTTAGTAATATAATCTTTCAAATATGCTACAATAGGTGAATCAGATGGGAACCACCAACGATAGAGAAAGTACTCTTCGCTGAGAATGTCAGTTTTAAGTCTATTACCATTGTATAAATCTTGAACAGCAAACATATAGTGCTGTCCTATATGGGGAGTTTCTATGGCTGAACGCATAATTATATTTACTTTGAAGCTATTTTGCGTTGCGCTTTAAGGCTCGCAAGGTTCTTTATTTTCTTTTAATCCAATAGGATAATTGCAACATCTCTAATATCTAAAGAATTCGACAAGCCCAACTTTCCACGTACCCATGCGACACGGGACTTCATACTACCATTCGCTAAACTTTTATATTCCATTTTACTAATGGTAAACTTAAAAGTAGTACCATTACGCAATTTGAAAAACATACTATCTGTATTAAATGTCACTTTTACCCTAACGCTATCGCTTGATGAGCTCGAGGAACGACTAGATGAGGATGAAGATGAGGAAGAGGAAGAGGATGAGGAAGACCACCTAAGTTGATTATACTTTTCTTGGGTTCTTTCCTCTTTATCTCGCAAATCACTATATTTTTGCTCCAATGTACTGTGCTTATCTCGTAAATTTTGGCATGTTTTTTCTAACTCTTTATATCTTTTTTCTAGCTCTTTATAACTTTGCTCAAGTTCTTTATACGTTTTCTTTAACTCATTGTATTCTTCCTCGTTTGTTTCAAGAAGTCTTTGTAATTCCAACTTTTTGCCAAGCCATTCACTTGCTAAATCCGAATTTATATTTTTTTCACGAAGCAATTTTGGATAGTCTGCAGCACGACTTCCTTGTTGGTTAAAATTAACATATAAGTCAAAATTACTTCTCCATGGACTTACTTCTTTACAACGGTCTTTCCAACGAACTGCACGAACAAACTCACACAACGGTCCACTCAGATAATGTTCACCTAATTCCTGCATGGCCAATCCAAATCCTTGCTCTGCTGATTTTGCCAACCATTCAGTCGCAAGGGTCGTTGCCTGTGATACATCCGTAATCTTTGAATAACGTTCTAAAGTACCATTGTCAAAACTACATTTACCCCAACCTTCTATGGTATATTGTATACGAGACAGGTTTGCGAAGATATAACCACATTGATATTGAGCAATGGCATCCCCTGCTACTGCTTTTGATAGTAATGCGTCAAATTGTTCTTTGGTATAGTTCCTGTTTTCCTCATAAAATGCTCGGAGCATAGGATCATTTCTGTAATAATCTTCAGAATTTTCTATACTATTGACATCATATTTTTTTTGAGATGCATTAGTCGTAGGTGCTTGTGTCTTTGAACAGATTTTAACTTCTGCTCCTACCGATTCAAGTTCTAACTTGAGCTTTTCAGCAGTACTTTTATCTACCCCTTCAACAACAGTACTTGGTACTGCATCTACAATATCTTTGGCCTCTTTCAAACCAATGCCTAGTTGTTCTTTTACTGCTTTAACAACTTGGAGTGCATTCTCTCCTTTTGATTGCAGAATTACATCAAAAACAGAGATAGTTTCATTTTGACTAACTTCCTGAATAGGCTGAGTGTTCTTATCCTCTACTGGAGTAGATGCTGTCGTTGAACTGCAAGAAGAATTGGCGGCATTTTCAACTGCTTTGAACACATTTCTACCTAATTGTGATGTACGCCACTCTGGATCAATCTCAAAACCTATTTCTGCTGCAATCTCACGATATGCAGGCGATGCCTTCTCACATCCCTGACCATTCTTTAAGACTTCAATTTTATTGTCATCATGGCGATTTAATGTCCAAACACCATAACTTACTGTTTGTTTAATCATAGATGTAAAGTTATTTAAGAGTTAGTAAATACGATTATTTTCTTTTGCCTGTTAAGCCTTTGAGGATAGCGCCACCGATTTTGCGCTCGAGGCCCTGTTTAGTGGTTGGGATACCTGTAGCACGAGCTACTTTGGTTTTCAAGCCCGAGATGCCTACTGCTCGCTTGAGCGAGAAACTGAGTCCTGGAATCTTTGCCATAATGCTTTGTTTTAGTCAATGTAATACTCTGTTTTGAAATACTCGTTGATTGGTTTAGAAGCCAAGACTTCTACCCATACATAGTTGTTGTAGCGGGTGCGCTCGTTCTCAAAGCCAAGATAGATAACACTTCTACCTTTCACAGGGATACGACCATTGCTAGATTGCATACCCATGATAGAACTATTGACATCGTAACTCAACTTATCGGTGGGTATGTCGTCTTGGAACTTCTTTGCTTGGGATGAACTGCTGAATACAAACATATTGATATATGCATCTTCCTCACGTTTTGGAGCATATTCACCCAGAATGGTATTCAAGATACCCGAACTCCTGGTGGATTCATATACAGGCAAACCAAATGACTTAATTTTGCGATAAGAGGCGTTCATATTGTCTTTAAACTCACCATCGCCGTTGCGGTCTGCCTCATTGGTAGAGATACGCATACGATAGAGGATATCCGTAGCACCCGCAGGCACTTCTATTGCCACCAATCCGCGATAAGAACCAGAGAACATTGCTTTCAACTGTCCACGGAGAGTGAATTTGCGAGGCTCATCCAAGATGGGCGTCATCTTGATACCTTTGACCGACCATGCACGGAAGTCACCAGACTTAGCTTCTACCGTGCGCTCATTGATTGTCACTGGAGTGAGGCGATCGAGTTGGTTGGTGGTATACGTAATGTGGATAGAAGCATATTGTGAACTTGCGCCAGGGTTGAGTTCCACCAAATAGATGGCACTATTCTCAATATTCATAGTGAACTTGAACGATGTTTTGTCTGCGATGGTTTTGAGCGTGGAATGTGAGTCGTAGTTATAGACTTTGAGTGTGGCAGCTCGTTTGGTAGTGATATTCACATGGAGTTTTTCACCTCGTTTGAGGTAAATAGGGTAAGCGGTCTTTTTCTCTACGAGGCAATCATCATCGTTCACAACTAGCACATGGATAGTGTGCATATTGTCAGAGATGGTTTGGTGGATTGTCTGCTTGAGTTGCTCGATGCGTTGTTGAAGCGCCTGGCAATTAGCTATAGAAGCAGAGTCCAATCCGTTGGCATCATAGGTATAATGTAGTTGGTCTGCCAACTGCGAAAGTTGGAGCGCATCGCTTGCCTCCATACCATTGATATCACAAAGTAGATTTTCGATCTGTTGCACTTTGGCTACTGTTTCGTTGTACACTGTCAAGTCAGCACCTGACATGGGTTTGCCGTTAGACGAACCACTACAAGCAGCCATCATCATGGCGATGCTACAAATAAGAGGGAAGGAAAGTTTGTTTTTCATTTCTTGTTGGTTATTACGTTCTTATTACTTTGCTTTGCAAAGGTAGTGCTTTTTCATAGGGTGGGCAAGCAATGCGTTGGTTCTTGTTGGTTCTTTTAACTGCCAAATCCTGTCAAAGGATATAGTAGGCATAGTTTTGCGTTGTATCTGGCAGTTGAGCAAACAAAAAAGGCATGAACGATTCCTTGTCCATACCTTGAGGTCCTGAGAAAACTCGTATCGTCAAACAACGAATCGCCCACGCCTACGCGTGGGCATTCGCCCTTTATTCGATACGATACATACGAGAGTATATGTACAAATGAGCGATGAGAGTGTACTCATTCACTAAATTTGTGCTATACAAATTGAAATTTTTCAGGTTTCAAGGTATGTTAGCGAATAAATAGCAAATGCTATAATTCAATATGTCACCAACAGTTAATATTACAATTAACTGTTGGCGCTGCAAAGTTAACACTTTTTTAGTAATTATGCAAGGATTTTGGGAATTTTAATCAACAATAGTGAAAAATTGAAAGAAAGAAGTGCCGTTAAAGATACGATGTTCTATCGGTAATGATTCGGTGAGATTCCGATGAAGTCACGATGAGGTTCCGATGAAAACAGGGGGCAGTTAGGGGGCAGATAGAGGGAAAACAAGGGGTTACTTGGTACTATTTAACTTGTCTTGCTTGATGCGATTGTCAAACTGCATAAAGCGCTCGCCGAAAATCAATGACCATGTCTCAATACACTGTAAGCGTAAGGCAGTATCTTCGGCATATAAATCTGCAATAGAATCGCGTACTAATACTGATTCCTCCCAAAGCGTTGGGTAGTATTGTTGGACAAGAGCAAGATATGTACTACAAGTGTCTGCCACATTTTGGAGTTTGCTAATCTCCTGATTAACATGGTAGTTGATGGTTTCTAACATTTGTTGCTCGCGGAGTTTATTACTTATGTGTTGGAACGAAAATATTGAGCAAACAATCACGCAAATAGCCGAAACGATGTACGGAATACTCTTTTGCCACATTTGTCGGCGACGGAAGGCCTGTTTGAGAGCTGCGATATTGGCATATTTACTTTGCTGGCAGGCACGCGCGATGTGGCAATAACGATTGGGAAAGAGTAGTGTAAGTATATTAGCAAAGAGTTGAATGTCTGTGGTAGAATTGTTGTTGTATGATGTGCTATCTGTATTGCTTAGTCCGAAGTCAATGAGTTTGACATTCTGCCCATTTCGGGTGATGAGGATATTACTACTCTTGAGATCATGGTGCACCAATTGAAGCGAATGGATATATTCCAGAGCATCAAGCAGTTGCATCATCACGCGTTGGCGTGCTGCTTTTGAAGGATTAGTAGTCAGCCACTCTGCCAAAGTGGTACCATCCACATACTCCATAACGATACACCTACCGCAGTCCTCTATCTCCTCCAGCGAATAAGTTTCTGCAATATGAGGATGGCTGAGCGAAATGCCAAAAGAGAACTCTTTCTCCTGTAGTAATAAGTGGTCGGTGAGCGTTTGGCAATCAGCGGATAAACCTTTCAAAACGAAACATTTACCATAGCGTTTGGCATGGTAGAGCACATTGTGGTTGCGCTGCTGAAAGAGCGCGATATCCGACCAATTGGTGGAGATGGTATGTGGAGCGATGAAGCCAGAGTCGGAGATGTCCATGGGTTTGGTGTAGGGTTGTTTAGAATTGTGTAAAGTTGTTTATTTTTGTGACAGAGATCAGACCATTGCGTTTGCCTGCGACATAGGAGGTGCGAGTGCCGTCAGCGAGGAGGATATTGTCTAAATACATAGGCTGAGCAATCATAAAACGCGCTGCGGAAAAGATTGTTCCTCGTTGTAGTTTGGCGTTTTTAGACTCCTCCACAATAAACTGGTTATCACCAATATAACGAAAAGTACATTGGCGATTAGGTTGCCATGCTACTGCAATTCTATCACCCGCCTGAAGGTCGGAAGTTTGTATGCCTTCGCCCGTAAACATCGCACTCTCACTACCTCCTCGTTGTTCGAGCGCTACGAGATAAGCATTCCAATCTGTAAAGCCAAGGAACTGAGCCAGCATATTAAGCGTAGATAGGCGAGGTGCACCATTGCTATCCACATACCCCCATAAGCGTTTAATCGTTGAGAGCGACAATACCGCATGGTTTTTCTCCCATATTTGTTGGATAAGTAACTGAAAATCTGCAGGCGATTGCAGCTGTTGTCCCACGCGTTGTTCTAGATCGCTCCGAAGACATTTTATTTCGGGAGAATGATTCATATTTAGTCTTTTAAAATCAGTTTACGAAGAGTCTCATAGACACGACAAATAGGGAAACCCATGACATTGAAGTAGGACCCTTCCATCTTTGTAACTCCCACATAACCAATCCACTCTTGTACACCATATGCGCCCGCTTTGTCTAATGGATGATACTTCGTTACATAGTAATTGATTTCTTCCTCCGAAAGAGTCTTAAAGGTGACCTTCGTACAATCCACCAAAGTCTCTAATTCGCCGCTCATATCGGCAAAACATACTGCCGTATATACCTCGTGAGTCTGTCCACTGAGGCGAGCAAGCATGGCCTTAGCATCAGTTTCATCTTGCGGCTTGCCCAACATCTCGTCATTGAGCCAAACGATCGTATCGGATGTAATAAGCAAGTCATTCTCTCGAAGCTCGCTCGCGTATGCGCGCGCCTTTGCGCGCGAGATATATAAAGGTATGTCGCCTGCTTGAAGATCGACAGGATACGACTCATCCGCATCTATAGTGACGCAGGAAAATGGAATATCCAAACCTGCCATCAATTCACGACGACGAGGACTCTGGCTTCCGAGGATGATGTTCATAAGCGGTGAATGTCGGTTAATATCAGTTAGACGGTTAGGTTGGTGGCGATTACATAAGAGAAGAGTACACCCATAAACATGGTGAACTTCAGCACCTGTTGTACGGTACGGAACTCACGCGTAGACTTGGCAAACCACAGCAATACCAATACGCATGCAAACGGCACCAATAGTCCAAACACCAGATAACGACAGGTGAACGTATTCCATGCTGCAGGGAAAGGCAATACTCCCCAACCTACATAAGCAATCAATGCCATGATTCCTACGACCAAAGCGGTAACTACTATCTTTGTCCAGGTTTCTCCCCATACAATGGCCATCGTGCGACACTCCATCTCTCGATCACCTTCTACATCCTCAATGTCCTTTATCATCTCGCGGGCTAAAGTCATTAGAAATGCAAACACAGCAAAACCGCTGAGCCAGATATACATCTCGCCCACAATAGGGGTATAAGCGAGCGCTTCGCCATAGAGATGACGCAGATGGTCGGCATGCACGATAGCAACTAGTAACGGCACAATGGCAGAAGCAAAAGCCACCACGAGATTGCCTACCAAGAACATACGCTTATAGCTTGCCGAATAGAACCACAGTAGTCCAGGGATGACAATATAGATAAATAGAAGCGTCCAACTACGTGCCCACCATGATACTACTCCGCCGCAGACAATACCTACAGCTGTTAGCACTTGGAACATCAGCATGGCCGCATCACGCGAGATGATACGAGTGACAATCAAATCATCGGGACGATTGATACGGTCGATTTTGACATCGAAATAATCATTGATCACATATCCCCCCGCAGCAATACAAACTACGCTGATAATCAGCAATGTAAGTATCCACCAAGGCATCTGCTCGGAGAATAGCGCACGCTGCAATAGCGGTGTTGCTACCCAGTACTCCATCACAAAGAGCAAGATAGCCAAGAATCCCAAATTGCCCACACGGAGCAATTTCAAATAGGGTTTGATGATTTCTGCCAATCGTTTCATTACCTCTCGCCTTTAAACTTTAACCTCTAACCTTTAAACTTAAGTATCACTCCCTTCCAAGCAGGTAGTGTCAAGCAAACTGGCGTGTAAGAGTTCAATGGGAAAGTATATTCCGTACCTGTGAGCAAGTCTTTCGCCTTTGCCTCTGATTGCGACTCGAGTTGCAAATGCTCAAATGCCTCCTGCGGAATACGCACCTGCATATCCACTTGACGGTCGTCAAAGTTCAGGATAACCAATATAGTTTGCTTCTTATACTTGCGGATAAACGTGTATTGCTCGTGCTTGTTAAAGCCTTCTGTTTGTGCATAGGTCAAGTCATACATATCACCCATGGTGATAGCTTTTTCACTACGTGCTACACGCAATAGTTGGCGATAGAATGTACGTAGTGTCTTTTGCTCCTCATCGAGATTAGCACCATCAAACTTACCATGATTAGCCCATGCTTGCAGAGATTTCACGCCCCAATAGTCAAAGATTGTTGTACGTCCGTCCATACCTGAGAAGCCCTCAGCATCCATACCCTTCTCGCCCAACTCCTGTCCTGCATATACCATTACAGGGTTAGTGCCCAATGTTGCAGCAACAATCATAGCTGGCTCAGCACACATACCGCGTCCGCAGAAGAAGCCACTAGCGATACGCTGCTCGTCGTGGTTCTCTAGGAAATAGAGCATACGGTCACGGATATCGTCCACCGATTGCCATTGCATCGTGATGCCTTCCGCAGCCCAATTCTTGCTAGTCACACCGCGTAGGTAGTCGTACATACCCACCTTGTCATAAAGGTAATCAAAGCCCGCAGCTAGGTAGTCGCGGTAAAGATGAGGGTTATAGACCTCCGCAATGAACAGGATATTGGGATATTCCTTTTTGACTTGCTCAATCGCCCATACCCAGAACTCGCGAGGCACCATCTCAGCCATGTCGCAACGGAAACCATCAACTTGCTTACTTGCCCAAAAGAGCAAGATATGTAGCATCTTATGCCATGTGTCAGGGATGGGATCAAACTGCTTTTCTCCACCACCCTGGTAGAAGACGCCGTAGTTGAGTTTCACGGTCTCATACCAGTCATTTACTGAAGGTGTAGCTACAAAGCAATCGTTACCCGTGGCACGAGCAGGATGCTCTTCATAGCCCTTAATATCGAAATAGGGAGCAAACTTCTGCCCAGGCATATAGTAGAAATTGTTGAGTGGCGAGAATGCCCAATCGGGATTATCATTCGCACCCAAATCCACTACACCACGAGGGTGAGCCGTAGAGTGATACTCGCGGGAGACATGGTTAGGAACAAAGTCTATAATCACGCCCATGTCTGCCTTGTGAGTACGTTCTACTAGGTCGGTAAACTCCTTCATACGGCGACGCTTATCCTCGCATAAGTCGGGATGCACATCGTAGTAATCGGTTATGGCATAAGGACTTCCAGCCAAACCCTTGACAATGCTTGGCGTATTGTATTGTGCGGTGGCATGACGTATGACGCCCGTATACCACACATGTGTGGCACCTAAATCATGTATGGCGTGTAACGCCTTCGGCGTGATCGCATTCAGCGTACCACAGCCATTCTCTTGCATGCTACCTCCATGACGACGAGTCTCGTTATAATTAGTAAATAAACGAGGCAGCAATTGATAAATAATGGGTTTCAAGGTTCTTTTGGTTTTTTTTGAAACCACTTCGCTATTTTATATCCCATAGCGAAGCGGTCTAATTTCTAACTTCTTAAATCAGTGCTTGAGCATCAGATGCAATCATCCACTCTTCATCAGTAGGAATGACACAAACTTTTACCTTGCTGTCCGCAGTCGAAAGGATTGCTTCTTCGCCACGCACTGCATTCTTACTTGCATCAAATTCTATGCCGAGATAGGTCAGCCCCTTGATAATTTCACCACGGATATAGGCATCATTCTCACCAATACCACCAGTAAACACCAACACATCCACACCATTCATTGCCGCAGCATAGGCACCGATATATTTTTTCACGCGATAAATAAACATACGGCGTGCTAAATCTGCACGCTTATTGCCCGCTTGTACCGCATTCTCAATATCGCGAGCATCGCTTGATACTCCACTTACACCCATCAAACCAGACTTCTTATTCATCAAATTCGAGAACTCAGCAGTTGACAAATTCTCTTTCTCCATAATATAAGTAGCAGCGCCCAAATCCATATCCCCTGAGCGAGTACCCATCATCAAACCTTCTAGGGGAGTCAAACCCATAGAGGTATCCACAGACTCACCATTCAATACTGCAGTACAACTACCTCCATTACCAATATGTGCTGTAATAACCTTGGTCTTATCTGGATCTAAACCTAAGTACTCGCATACACGCGCAGACACATAGCGATGAGAGGTGCCATGAAAGCCGTAGCGACGGATAGCATACTTCTCATACAGTTCATATGGAATAGCATACATATATGCCTCATCTGGCATGGTTTGATGGAAAGCGGTATCAAAGACTGCCACTTGTGGTACGCCTGGTAGAGCCGTCTCAATAGCCTCAATACCCTTCAGGTTAGCAGGGTTGTGAAGCGGAGCCAACTCTACACACTTAACTATCATCTCCTTGACTTCTGGAGTGATGACTACCGATTTGTTGAATTTTTCACCACCGTGCACTACGCGGTGACCAACAGCTTGAATCTCATCCAACGACGCGATACAACCTATCTTCTCATCTACCAGACTATTCAAGATCAATTGAATACCTACAGTGTGCTCTGGCATAGATTGCTCGATCTTCACCTTCTCACCAGAAGCCAATTTGATTTGCAAGAACGCATCAGGCAAACCTATTTTCTCAACTCCACCTTGCACCATTACGGCCTTGGTGTCCATATCAAAAAGTTTGTACTTGATACTGCTACTTCCGCAGTTTAATACTAAAATCTTCATGTCTATTATTGTGTTTTTATGGTTTACTTTTGTTTTGCACCTATTGCTTGATTTGCAGTGATAATCACCATTTGCACTATATCTTGCACCTTGCATCCGCGACTAAGGTCATTCACTGGCGCCGCAATACCTTGCAAGATTGGTCCTACCGCATCCGCACCAGAGAAGCGTTCTACCAATTTATATCCGATATTTCCTGCTTGCAAATCAGGGAACACCAACACATTAGCCTTACCAGCTACAGGTGAACCAGGAGCTTTTTGCGCACCCACGCTCTCCACCAATGCGGCATCCAATTGCAATTCACCATCCAATGCCAACTCAGGTGCCATCTCATGTGCAATACGAGTAGCCTCCGTTACTTTATCTACTAGTTCGTGCTTTGCACTACCCTTGCTAGAGAAACTAAGCATTGCCACACGTGGTTCTATACCTCCTAGAGCCTTAGCAGTCTCAGCTGTAGTCACCGCGATCTCTGCCAACTCTTGTGCATTTGGACATGGATTAACTGCGCAATCAGCAAACACAAGAAAACCACCTTCACCCAAATGTTTTGCAGGGGTAAACATCAAGAACGCGCCTGACACAATATGCACACCCGGACGTGTCTTTAATATCTGGAATGCAGGACGAATAGTATCAGCAGTAGTACCACGAGCACCTGCCAACTCGCCATCAGCATCACCATTCTTAATCATCAAACAACCCAAATAGAGCGGATCTTTTACTTTTTCAGTAGCTTGCTCCAAAGTCATACCTTTAGCCTTGCGAAGTTCAAACAGCAAGTTGGCATACTCTGGCATTTTAGGATCTGTTAATGGATCAACAATAGTCAGAGCACTTGCCTCACTCAAGACATACTCATAACCCTTCTCTTCTGCCATCCGCTTGATCACAGCTGGATCACCAATCAAAATCAACTCTGCGATTTTATCCTTCAAGATAAGATTCGCAGCCTCCAATGTACGAGGTTCATCACCCTCTGGCAACACAATGCGCTGAGGATTAGCTTGCGCACGTTGCAACATTTGTTGTAATACTTCCATATCTTTATTTAAATTTTATTCTATTCTTAAAAATAACGTGCAAAGATAACATTTTTTTTGCATATTTGCAACCAAAAGTAGTTTTTTTCTCTTTTTTCTTTGTTTTTCTTTGTCGTTTCAAAAAAAAGCAGTACCTTTGCACCGCAAAATGGTTGAATATCATTTTTTTGCGTACAGCGACAATGTCGCGGTCCTGTAGCTCAGTTGGTTAGTAGCACCTGACTCATAATCAGGGGGTCCTTGGTTCAAGCCCAAGCAGGACCACAATAAAAAAATCATCCAAACTTGGATGATTTTTCTTTTTACCAGTGGAGACTATTATCAAATTCTCGAACTCCTTTATACAAGACTTATTAGCAGTCTATGAGTTTGCAGAAAAGAATAGTTCTCGTTTATAATTGCGGTACAAAGGTACTGCTTTTCTGTTAAATATACAAATTTTCTGTACTTTTTCTTGCATATTTTGAAATATTATTGTACCTTTGCAGTGCAATTCCAAAGTATTGGTTTGCAGACATATTAACAAAGCATTACTATTATTTCGCGTTTAGCCAAGAGCCTCGGAAACTTATTGGAAATAAAACACGACCATAATAGATGGTTGTCTCATGGAGATAACTTTATAGACAAAATAAGTATGCTACATTTAGTGTAGTTTCTTGTTTGTCTATAGAGGTTTCCATCCGAGGCCACCTCAAGCTAAACGCAATAAGGGACTACACTTTTCTTATTGCGTTGCGGATTGATAGTATGCAAAATTACTATCAATTATGTTTCAAAAAGTTAAAACCTTCTTGGCAAAAAACAATAGAGAGCAATGGCTCTTCTTTGTGCTATTTACTTTTACACTCTTTCTCCAATGTTGTTTATTTCATTGGTTAGCATTTAACTCTATCTTAATTTCTTCTCTTTGGAAAAATCCATTGGCATTTTGGGCATTCTATCTCCCTAAAATTAGCATTTCCTTATTTATTGCGAGTTTTGTATTTTTATTCAAACGTCAAGTATGGACTATTGTATTCTCGGCATTGCTAAATGTTTGGATAATGGCAGAACTGATGTATTTTAGAGCCAATCGTATTTTCCTTGATGCTCATTCCTTTTCTTTGATTAGCAATATGGATGGATTTTGGAGTAGTGTCCCCATGTACATGTATGCTTCAGATTTCTTATTATTGATACCTACTGCATTATTAATAGTCGGTGTTATATTCCTCAAGACAAAGAAAAGAAACATAATTTCCACTTTTATTATATTTGCATTGGCTATTTTGTTAAATATAGGAGGTTGTTTAGCAACGAGATATGTATATGACGTCTTATATCAACTTCCTCACGACAAAAACTATTTTAATCCATTTTCTGATAAAGGTGTAGGAGCTTTATTTGGCTTCACAAGTTTAGAATATGTAAAGAACACATCGGTCATTCACGCATTTATTTATGATTGCAAGAAGCTTATCCAAATGCCTTTTGAATCAACTACATATACTATAACCGATGATGATAAGGTGCAGCTAAAACCATTTATAAATACCTATACGCTTAATATTAAACCTAATCGAAATCTGATTCTAATTATTGTTGAAAGTTTAGAGACTTGGGCTGTCCGCCCCGATATTATGCCAAACTTGTGTGAGTTTATGAATGAACATAATGTTTTGTGGGCTCAGCAAGTAACAAGTCAAACTAAGGGAGGAACTTCTTCAGATGGACAATTGATATTCAACACGGGACTATTACCAATTCAACATGGTGCAGTATGTAAACGTTATCCACATCATACATTCCCTTCTTTGAGTGATATTTATGATAATGCAGCCTTAGTTCAGCCAGGTGATTTAAGTGTATGGAATCAAAAGTATATGAGCGATTCATACCATATAGATACAAATTATTTGAGTCCTCAAAGTTTAGACCATGTAACATTTAATATCCTTGATAGTGTATATACCCAACATCCATACTGTATGGCTATCACTATGGCAACTCATTCTCCGTTTATTGCCTGCTCCAAATACACCCCATTGGATTTACCAACAGGGATGCCCGAGAATATGGCTAATTATTTGAGATGTATGCATTATTCAGATTCATGTTGGGGTAATTTCTTAAAGAAGGTAGATACCGACTCAATCCTTCAAAATGCGACAATTTGCTTTATGGGCGACCACATTATCTTTGACCCAAATATGCGTAGTACCTTTGCTACTTATTGTGCAGAGAATAATTTGGACTATGATGTAAATAATGCGCACACTGCTATTATAACGTATTCTCCAAATATTGACGAAAAACATATCATCAAAGATAAAGCTTACCAAATGGATGCATATCCTACTATCTTACATTTGATTGGTTGCGAAAATTATTATTGGAAAGGACTTGGAGTGAACTTATTAGATTCAGTAGGTAGAAGCAACCGACCCATCACAGAACAAGACGCATATATATTGTCGGATAAACTTATCCGTGCAAATTATTTTAATTTGCTGACTCAATAACTATTCGTTAATCACGAATATTAGGGATCCACTTAGTTTAGGTGGATTCCTTTTTATTTCTGCACCTCGTTTATTGGAGTGTATAATCTGAAATTACCAACACTCCCTCCCTGCTAACAGGCATTAACATTGGGATGGCGCAACGTCACGTCCCCAATGAATTGCCCCATAAGGTAGGTGTAATAACCCATAGGGTTGTCCTTTATGAATAGGGCAACCTTATTTTTTGTTACATTTTTTTCTACTATTTTTTACTTTTTTAATACCCTTGCTATATTTATTAATAGGAGCAAGCATAATAAACGCTTGAGATATAACAATGAAAAGACAATATAGAGAATTAGACCAAGAAACGAAAGAGAAAATAAGCCGCAGCAGTAAGGGTAAGATAAAGTCGGATTTGCACAAACAACACATTAGCCAATCCATGCGTAGATATTGGTCACAGATACCTAACAAACCTACCGACATTAGCATGGATGAATTTCTTGGCAAGTAAACCACTTGACAAGGTTTAGTTTTCGGTTTTTCAAGGAGATTAAAACATGAAAATAAAGAGAGAGAAATATTGAAAAAAGTGATAAAGTTAGATAAACTTAAAATAGTAACAAATGAAAATCATATAATAGATATAGACCCCAATATATTTACAACTACTATTAAAAATGGTCAAATAGTAGAATATAGATACGAGCAACAATATCCCTATCTTCTATATATTGAAAAAGACTTGATGGAGCATGAATTAGTCATTGAATTTTCGGGCAAGATATTAGAAGATAAATACCCAATGCTTATTAACAAAGATACAATAGAGATATGTTTAGAGAATATCAATAAGCTAGCTATCTGTCACATCAATGTTCCAGAGATACTGCAAAATTCTGTTGTAGTTAAAGCGGACGTTTCACATGATATTTACTGCGGTAGTTACCAGCAACTTATAAGTACCTTAAAAACATCTGTTAAGAACCATAACAAATACCTATCACGGGTCATTCATGGCACATTTGTAATAGAAAAGAATGTTGTTAGTAGAAGTAGGAAAGTGCGCATGACCATATATGACAAAGCAGCAGAGATGCAACTCAAAGCCAATCAAGAGTATCTTGACCGATTAAGTAACAGGGATGAGGTGGCAGAATATTTCAAAGATAGAGTTCGGTTTGAACTCAATCTCAATTCGATGGAACAGATACGAAAACACCTCAATATCCATGATACGATGTTATACAATGTATTACATGCTGAAACCAATCCAATAGTAGAGTTTATAGATAAAGCATTTGTATTAGAAGACCCAGCGCCAATAGATATGAAGTTACGAGATATAGAGAGGTTGGCTTTGTTGGAAAGCGTAGATAGAGATGTAACCAAACTTGAAATGATAGTGCGTAAGCATAGCTCGCCAAAATCACATATCAGCCAACTCATGCAACCATATCGCAACCTACTAAAGACCATAGAACAAAAGGGCGAGAACTATCTACTATCCATTCGTAATGTATTATTAATAGAGATATTTTTAGCCTTTATTGTATCAATATAAATATGATACTTTTTAATCTTATAATAGTATAGAAATACCAAGTAATAGTGTATGATAATAACCTAAAAGATTGTTTTCATACATTATTATTACCAAGGGATATCCAGTAATGTTTTCTTATATTCTTTTTCCAATTCTTCAATTGAATTAAAGCGTATAAGCTCATTCCCTATGTATGCAATGCCATCTACTCTCCTGCTTTCACGAAATAGATTTGCAACAGGGACTTCCAGCGCATCAGCAATTTTAATGATAGTGTCAAGTTGGGGGTTGCCATGCAGGGCTCGAGCCAGACTTGCAGGTTTAAT
>JAZSGL010000095.1:0-5623 GCA_045532735.1 Paludibacteraceae bacterium
GAGCCAACTATTGTTGAACGAACCTGCTGCCTGGCTTATGCCGCCGTTGTACTCGACGTGAACCGATAGCCAATCTAACTTACTGTCCTGCCAGAAGCAGAACTCACGAGCAACCTCCATATATGCCCCCTTTACACCTGGTGCATAGTCCACATCGACGAAGAAATATGTGCTACCAAACGAGTCCGGGCGGAACATCTCTATTGTCGTTCTCACCGCAGGACGCCCATACGTATCACTGCTCTTTTTCAACTCTTTATAGATGTTGCGACCAAAGTCGTAGTGTAGTTGGATATTTTGTGCAGTAACAGCACCGCTCACAACCAGTAAAAATGAAAGTGTTAGTAGTTTTTTCATACGGTTTGAGTTTTAGTAGTTATAAATAATGTTTCAAATATACCAAATAATGTTCAATCTAACAAACAGATGCATATTTTTCATTCTCATACCAGTCTTTCTCAACCTGTTTCCACACTTCTATTTATGTGAAAATATGAATTTCCCGCGAAGAACAATATTGTTTGTTTTTGCCCCTCAAATGGTGTAATTAAGACAAAAGAAACCAGTTGCTAATCTGCAACTGGCTACATTTCAGAACAACCACGACCCATACTGCAATATGTGGATGGTGTAAATTGTTAATACCTTATCTCCTTCAACTCAAAGAGGTCATTGTAAAGACGAGTGTGCATCTGCTTGGTTATCTCTCGATAGGATTTTTGTTTCTCCTTCGGAAGCATTTGGGCAATCTGCTCTCTAACCTCACGCCAGTTAGTAAGGGCTGTTTCGTAGTAGCGGAGCATCTCGGCAACTTTATCGAAGTCAGTCTTCCCATCAACGCGCTCTCGGGCAAAATCGTAATCTTTTTCTGCCCAATCCGAAACCATCTCTTCTACGATGGTTTCATTTGTTCGGGTCTTGAAGAAAGAAAGTGTCTTCTCAAACTTCTTTATGGAGATAGTCTTTGCACTACTCTTAAAAGGTTTCCAATCGAATGAATCGCATATGTCTCGTTCGATTTTAAGTTCGGCAAGACGATCCCTTGACCATACCTCAAAAGTGCCGTTCAAGTCCATCGAGAGAGCAGAATGTCTGGCGGTAGCGTAGGTGTAGAAGTACATTATGCCATTTACTGCGTTGTTGATGTCGAACCACTCTTTGAACTCACGATAATAGAGTGCTCTCATCTGCAAATCCCAATCACTATCTTCTTTGTAATCGTTAATAAACTCGATAAGACGATAGTAAGCATACACTGTTTTATAATGCATTAGAATGGACTTAACATAACTTGCAGTGTTTAGTTCGGGCTGGTTGCCTGAATTGTAGATGTCTATGAGTTCATCAATGGCATTACACGCTGCATCAACTGAACCAATCTTACGACCAAGGCGAGTGTTATACTCCTTGACACTATCGTTCATTGCCAACATCCAAGCCCAATCGTCATCGGCAGTACGTACTAACTGAACCATCTGCATCATTCGGTTCATCAGCCAATATGCGTGAGGATCATGCGACTGGAAATCTGTATCATCCGAAAACCGGAAGCGACCAACACTATCGGCAACTGCCAACATCTCCTGCTTCTTCTGCTCAATAACTGTGGCATTGGTAGTATAATCACTACCAACGCTATCAACCATCGATGACATCTCTATTCCGTTGCCCTTTGCTGTATTAGTGCAGCAAGAGGCAAAGAGTAGAATAGTCAAAATTATGTGTGAATAGTTCTTCATAGTATTCCCTTACTCGTTAATAACGATATTTCCTTTGCTATCAATCAAGTGCCAATCATAGCTCTCTGCATCTAGCACTTCGAGTAGATTCTCAGACAACATATTAATATCCTGATATACTGCCGGAGTAATAGGCTCACCCGTAATGCGGTTCATAATGCCATATCTATAATCGATACTATACTTCATCAAATCTGCAAACTCATATATTAACTCGCCGCAACTATCGTATCCATTAGGATATTTTATGTAGTAGGTGGCATCGAATAAGAAGGGGTGTACGATATTCCCATCAAAGTCAACCTGCCACATACGTCCATCTTTAGTTAGTATAAAACCATCCGAGACGATGTTGATATTGTCATATTCGGCAGCGTAAATAGTCGTGCAGTCTGAGTCCAGAATACCAAACTTATCACCCTTAACAGTGATGCGATATCCATTCTCCTCAGGACTATATATGTTATCGTATGAAGGCTCTACAACCCAATTGCCAGCCCTATCAATCAAGCCTATATCTCCATCGGCATTGGTCATGGCGCAGTAACCATTGTAGAAGATATAGTTAAAGTCCCAAAGGCTATACTCATAGGGAAAATCGAATTGGAATGGAATCACAACCTCATTCTCGGCATTGATAAAGCCAATCTTGCCATTCTTGCTTACGGCTGCCACTCCTTCTGAGAAAATCCACGCCTTAGAGTAGTTATTGGTCTCTGCATCGATAACGATACGCCCTGTGTTTACATCAATATAGCCACGTTTGTTAGGCAATGCGTAAACAGCAAGCGAGTTGTTCATAGAGACACTCGACACCCAGTTAATCTTGTCGGTAGTATATTCACCCGTCTGCCTGTCATAGACTCTCCATTTATTATCGGAGAATGAATGAAGAGAGAGGTTGTCGGATATTCTCCTATCACAATAATCCCTACCATACCTATCCTCGTAGATGATATGTGCTACAAGTGCAGCAAAGCCTATCGGAATAAGCATGAAGATTGCTACAATCGAGTGGCGAAGCCACTTCGAACGGTTCTTCCACCAGTTACGAATTGTACGGCAAGCAAGGCGACCAGCAGCCACAATCGTAGTGAATATCAAGGCTACCACACCGAGCAAAGCCTGAAAAATTTGTTTTAGATGTTTCATCGTGTTAGTATATTTTATTTATCCTCATCAAAAAAGTCCTCGTTTGCATCCTCTGAGCTAAATGAGCAACCGAGATTTGAGATGCGGTCAAATAGACGACCACGGGCACTCGCAACTCTCGCTCCCATTGTAGCGGTACCAAGTGGTGTGGCTTCGAACTTCAGTACATTCGTAATTGAAATCGTCGCAGCAACAGCCTCCACATCCTGATTTGCACCGATGTAGGCAAATACCCAACCTTTGGCTTTGAGTTCGTCAACAAGGGCTTTAATAGCCTTGCCACTGTACTCCTTTGATGAGTTCTCGTAACCGTCGGTTACAACCGTTACAAGCACCTTATCATCCTCGGCAACCTTCTTGCGCAGCGCACTGAGCGAAATGCCCATTGCATCGTATAATGCTGTGCAACAACTCGGCTGGTATGTATCTTCGGTAATCTCCTTGACCTCATCTACTGGTACACACTCATAGATGCTCTTCACATCGTCGTTGAAGGTTACAAGGCTCACGAAGTGCTCCTGCTCTTCGTGCCTCTTCTGAGCCGAACGAATGGTCTGAATAGTCTCGTTTACACTGTCAATAGCAGCCTTTTTGATGCTCTGCATAGAGCCACTCTCATCAATGATAATGAGATTGAAAATTCGTGTTTTCATTCTTATCTGTTTTTAAGTTTATTTCTTATATATACGAGCGACTATGGGGTTATATTCTATCACTACGATAGAAATAATATAAAAAATGCGATGAAGCACAACTTCACCGCATCCTCTATTTGGTATTCAGATTCCTATCCCTCTACCATCGTATATTCGACACCAAACCACTCATTGAGCGTATCTTCTACTTTGGTATTAATCTCTGGTGTTATGCGGTTTTTAATTTTTTTATAGACATAGAGTATAGCTACTCCATCATCTAATACCCCAATAAATTTGTATATCGTTCTCGGCAACAGATCTGCGGGTAGGATGGTATAGATTAATCAGTACACGGTCAAGAGTTGAAGTGTTCTTATCCGCCATCACGTAGAAGAACTGCAACAGAGGACGAGTAGCCGCACGACCAGCCTTCAATGCCCACGGGCGAAGTTTATCCATAAGAGCATTAATTTTACCACGCCAATCAATGTTCTTTACACGCTCCAAAAGTGGCTTAATATCCTTACCCATAATCATGTAAGCAAGAATCAAAAGTGAAATTATAATCAACATATCGCTTAAATTTTATTATTCTTTTATAGTATAGAGTGCAACTGTCATAAAATCTATCACTCTGCCTTATTGTTGTTTTGGTATCATTACCTCCACACGCTCGTTGGTAGTGCTTTCAATGGATATCATACCTTCATAGTTTTCCATTTCGCCCACCCATATAGTGAACTCATATCCTCCCTCCGATGCCGTTCTGCCATACCTCAAAGCATCATATTTGATAGCCGTAACAAGACTATCGGCCTGAATATCATACAAACCGCACTTGTTGTCTTTGTAAACAATGCTGTAGCGCTCAACCGATGTAGCCTCAACACGGTCAAACTTTCTCATACCAGAACACGATGTTACTAGAACTGCTAGTAGTAATACAAGGGTAGAAAAAGTCTTCATGTTATTAATGATAAATTAGGTTAATATTTTTTTAATGCATCCGCTGCCCAACGAAGATACATCGCTGCCTTATCATCTGCTTGGGTTGCATATCGCAGTTGTGTTTCAGACTTATCCATCTCGTTCTCGGCATAACGAGAGTAAGTTTCGGCACGATCCAAGTCGCCACGCTTTGTGTAATATGTAGCCTCACGCTGATATCCTTCGGCCTTTTTGAGATAGTACGCGGCTTCACGACGATAGTCATCAGCCTTCTTTTGATAAGATTCTGCTTCCCGCTGATAACTCTGTGCCTTCTTAATGTAATAGTCGCTTTGTGCCGAAACTATTGTTATAGATGTAACTAACGCCATAAATAGGAATGCAATTCTTCTCATATCCGTCTTATTTTACAATGTCTGAGTATAATTCAACACCATGATTTGTGTCGTGCGAACCTCTAATCGTTATATTTAATTAGACTTTCTACTCTTTATGACGCGCATATTGAAAAAGTAACCCACTAAACTTATTTCAATCTTTACTACTTTCTCTTGCTATTCTGGTCATCTTGGCTAATTGCCAAAGGCTCTGTAAACTGACGATACTCTTCGTTAACCTTTTAGCTGCCGAAGTTTGTGTCTTGCCTGAAATAAAATCAAGAATAGGTTCACAGGTCTTTGCCTTGTTGCTATTATTTTTTTGCTTCATTTTAATTATAGTTTATACTTTGCTTACATAGAGTCACACAAAGTATAATTCCTATCATCAGCAAGCGTTATAGACCTCAACGAACTGCACTATGGCTCTGTGCTTGATGTTATAAACATTGGCTACCGTAGTGTTGAGTTTAGTTGCAACCTCCTCTGCATCATACCCCTCAACCAACATCCATTGAAGCACCTGAACATATCGCTTATTGGTCATTCGTTCGAAGGTTATGTTTACATCCATAGCGATTTCTGTGTCAAGATTATCAGATGTATTGCCAACTTGGATATCTGTAATATCAAGCACAACTTTACCCAACAGACGCACACGCTGTTTGAGAAAATACCGCCAAGTAATGCGTGTTACCCAAGAGCAAAGACTGCAACCATTAATACCAGCAAAAGTCTCCAACTTGTGCCAATTATCTTTTGACAAGTA
>JAZSGL010000050.1:0-2770 GCA_045532735.1 Paludibacteraceae bacterium
AAGTTGAAAATGCCTTCGCCAGAATAATCAAGCTGTTCCCAAGACAACGAGTTGGTAGGATAGAACTCTAATAAGTCTGAAACTTTTATCCTATCCCATTCCCCGCTGAACTCGGGGAATCTCAAATTCGGAACATTAAGGATTCTTCTTCACTCTTTCTTATTAATATTCGGTGGATTTATAAAACATTAGCACTATGGAAAATTACACAGAATTTAAGAAAGTGGTCGAGCTATGGCAAGCCGACAAACAGCAGTATGTTAAGAAGTCGACTTTTGCGGCATACTCGCTATTGATTACAAACCACCTCCTTCCTGCATTTGCAGGCAATGCAGATATTCACGAGGAGGATGTTCAACAATTTGTGTTTGCGAAACTCGATGAGGGGTTGAGCCAGAAGTCCGTCAAGGATATTCTGATTGTGTTGAAGATGGTGTTGCGATTTGGCGTTAAGTACAATCTGATTGCCCATCGCCAGATAGACATCCGTTTCCCAACGGAACGCGAGAGGCAGGAGGTGGAGGTGTTGAGCAAGGCAAACCAAGGCAAAATTATGGAGTTTGTAAAAAGCAACTTTACATTCCAAAATCTGGGAATCTACATTTGTTTGAGTGCGGGACTTCGTATCGGGGAGGTATGTGCTTTGACCTGGGACGATATCGATGCGGAGCAGGGCGTGATATATGTGAACAAGACAATCCAGCGCATCTACCTTGTTGGTGAGATAGAGAAGCGGACTGAGGTGATTATCGACACACCAAAGTCGAAGAATTCAATACGAGAAATACCAATGACACGAGATTTGCTGCGTATAATCAAACCTCTAAAAAAGGTTGTTAATGGCTCGTTCTATGTGCTCACCAATTCGGCAGCACCTACTGAGCCACGCACATATCGTAACTACTACAAGCGACTAATGAAGCAACTCGACATCCCAGCATTGAAATTCCATGGGCTTCGGCACAGCTTCGCCACTCGCTGTATTGAGAGCAATTGCGACTATAAGACCGTCAGCGTACTACTTGGGCACTCTAATATCAGCACAACCCTCAACCTCTATGTCCACCCAAATATGGAACAGAAGAAACGGTGTGTCGAGCAGATGTTTAAGGCGCTGAGGTAATATATGTATGTATTATATAAATTATGCGACTGTATAATAGATTGCAAGTATATGGAAATGATGCCAGCCATTCCATCTCACTCATAGATATCCTATAAATGAATTAATTAGAAATGGGGAGTAGCACAAAGGTTAGTATTGTAATTATTGCCGCACGGTTGAGGCTTTGTAGTCCTCAACCGTGCAGTGATAAATAGCCTATTTCAATGCGATTGTGTATAATATACCGTCTCGTTCATTTCTACTTTCCTTATTGAACAATGATATATCAGTCCCTAGATGATCTATAATATCTGATATATGTATTTTTTCTCTTCCAAATGTTGCCCAACCGTGTGCAACTCCGCCATCTGGGCGTAGCAACAAACAACTTGTCAAGCAGATGTTTGCGCTTCCAGATTAGGCGTTCCACCTGCTCGCATTTGAGTTGCGAGCGAGTCTACTCCATATTAAACTCCACATTTTTGCCCGTGATGGCAAGAATCCTCTCCTCGATTTTCTGCACCTGCTCCCGCAAGTTACTTTGCTTATCCTTCTTCATATTGTGTGATTTTTTCGGCAAAAGTACATCCCAACAATGTCAAATCTCGTCAGTGCAGATTATTCCCCCATAATCGCAGCCACTTTGTTCATCTCTTGGGCGAGAGACTCGTTCATAATGTGGGCGTAGTGAAGTGTCATTCGAGTGTTCGTATGACCGAGCATCTTTGATACATTCTCCAATTTTACATTATTCGCCAGAGTGATAGTTGTAGCGAAGGTATAGCGGGCGGTATGCATTGTAAGGTGCTTTTTAATGCCGCAAAAATCAGCAATCTCCTTCAAGTACGAATTCATCTTCTGATTGGCGTACACTGGAAAAACAGTTTTGTTTGCCCGACACATCGGGTGATTGCGATATTTATCAATCAGTTGCAGCGGATACTCCAACAGTGGCACAAAGAACTCCACTTCGGTCTTTTGGCGTTGTTTGTGAATCCACTTACGACCGTGTGCATCTTCTGTAATATGTTCTGGGCGCAGATTATAGACATCGATAAATGCCAATCCCGTATAGCAGCAAAATATAAAGATATCACGCACCATATTAAGTCGCTCTACGCCGAACTCCTTGGTGCGAATGGTGTTTACCTCCTCAATTGTCAGAAAATCCTTGACAACCTTCTTCTCCGAAAATTTGATGCCTGCAAAAGGATTGACCGTTATCCAGCCATTGGCAATTGCGAGATTTACCACCTTTTTCAGGCACTTCATATATCGAATCATCGTGTTTTGAGCCACACGCTTCTCAATCCTCAAAAAAGCCTCAAAATCACGAATCATCTCACCGTTGAGGTTCTTGATTGGGAAGTCCGCTACTTTGGTCTTGCGGGACATCATCTCCTTGAAATAGCGCAGACAAAGCCTATAACGGCTCAATGTAACCGCATCGAACTCGATACCCACCATCTGTGCCATTCGCTTGTTATGCACCTCGAAAGTGGCGTAAAACATCTTTTGACTGATATGTTTGCCCTGCAAATACTCCTTGGTTGGCAGCGGGACAGCATAGCCATCACGCTCAACCAGCTCTTTGTGAATCTCGTATGCTGGTGTTGGCAACGATTCGAGATGGCGGTTAATCTCAATCGGGATAGGACCTTTGCC